>CALNCD010000092.1 GCA_937874965.1 uncultured Erysipelotrichaceae bacterium
CTCAAACCAGCAAATGTCAGAGCATGACGGACAGCAACAGTTGGTCCAAGTCCCATGACCGACGGTTCAACACCGCCCTGTCCGATGCCAACAATCTTGACCAGCGGCTTCAACCCGTACTTCTCAATCATTGCATCATTGGCCAGCAAAACAGCACTCGCACCATCATTGATCCCCGAAGAACTGCCGGCAGTGACCGTTCCGTCCTTCTTGAAGGCAGTTCGTAGACCCGCCAGTTTCTCCGGAGTTGTCTTGCGGTTTGGAAATTCATCCGTATCAAAGATGACCGTTTCCCGCCTGACCTGAATCGATACCGGAACGATTTCATCCTTGAAACGGCCAGCATCAATTGCTTTAAGCGCCTTCTGCTGAGAGTCCCAGGCAAAACTGTCTTGCTGTTCCCGTGTGATATGATAACGTTCAGCAACATTCTCCGCAGTAACTCCCATATGATAGCCCTCAAAACTATCAAATAAAGCATCATTCAGCATATGATCCTTGGCAGCGAACTCACCCATCTTCGTTCCGCTTCTTACCGAAGCAGGCAAGAGATACGGGGATTGACTCATCGATTCAGTACCTCCGGCAATCACAAGCTTCTGCAAACCGGCAGAAATAGCCGTATAGGCAAGCATGACACTCTTCATTCCGCTTCCGCAGACCATGTTGACCGAATAGGCAGGAACACTGACATCAATTCCAGCCTTGATCGACGCTTGCCTTGCAATGCCTTGACCCTGACCAGCAGGTAATACATTCCCCAAAACAACTTCATCCAGATCCCTAGAATCAACATCGGTCTCCCTGAGAATCGATTGGATAACCGTTGAAGCCAGTTCAACTGAAGACGTATCCTTCAAAGACCCCAGAAAACTTCCAAGCGGTGTTCGCTTCGCTGCAACAATGTATACATTACTCATCACATAATCCCTTTCTGTTAACGACGCATCACTCAGCGAGACGCAATTAAAAGCAGAATCAAACCCGTGAAATTCTGTTTAACAACCCTTCTTCTGACACATGAATCATCTTTCAACTTTATATCCCTATCATAAATGAAAACGCATACAATATCAACCCCTAAAATAAAAATTTTAATTGAACCGAGATGAAAGGCCAAAAAAACCGCTTATCAATAATTAAGCGGTTATGTATATGCTTATTGTATATAATTCAAACGTTTTAATTCAGGAACAAGCAGTGGAAGGATTTCCTCTGCCTTGCCGACGAAACCGATGTTCGCTATGCTGAAAATCGGTGCATCAGGATCAGTATTGATCGCAATGATCAGTTCTGATTTGTCCATGCCCGCTAAATGCTGGGTTGCGCCCGAAATGCCGCAGGCGATGTAAATATTAGGCTTGACGGTCTTGCCGGTTTGACCGACCATATGATCCTTGCTCACCACACCCGTATCAACCAAACCACGGGATGCTCCGACAGCAGCACCGATTTCACTGGCTACAGATTCAATCAGATCAAAATGCTTGGCCATCCCTCGGCCAGCGGAAAGAATGACATTGGCTTTTGTGAGATTGATCCCTTTGAGTTCCTTCTCAATGGAACCGAGAAATACGATTGGATCCTCGCCTTCCTGCTGATAATCAACAGTGCTGATTTTCCCGGTGCGCCGTCCGTCCAGCGTCTCTCTTTCAAAGACATTCGGACGGATTGTCGCCATCTGCGGCCGTGTGTTCGGACAAACAATCGTACCATAGAGATTTCCTCCGAATGCCGGTCGGGTTACCCAAAGTGTTGATGACCCTGTATGTTCCGGATCCATTTCAATTTTAGTCGCATCAGCGGTCAACCCTGTATTCAAACGCGCAGCAACCCGAGGTGCCAGATCCCGGCCAACCGTCGTTGCCCCGATCAATAATGAATCAGGCGTATAGTCACGAACTATCTGCTCCAAGACAGCGCTGTAATGAAAAGTCGAGTAATGCTCTAATACAGGGTGATCAACACAAATGACCT
>CALNCD010000093.1 GCA_937874965.1 uncultured Erysipelotrichaceae bacterium
GGCAAAGCAGCGATGGAAGCCATTGCTGATCAAAGCGGCCTTTCGATTACAGTCCTGTATCCAAGCGAAGGGGTCAGCCAGCTCCAACAGGCGCAGATGCAGACACAAAGCGGTCAGAACGTTGATGTCCTGGGCATTGAAGGAAATTTCGACGACGCTCAACGGACCCTGAAAGAAGCTTTTACGGATGATGACCTATTGCTGACACTTGCGGAGAACAGCAAACAGCTAAGCAGTGCCAACTCCATCAACATTGCCCGTTTGCTTCCCCAGGTCGTCTACTACATCGATGCCTACGTCCGGCTCGTCAAGAATGCATCTATCCGTCCAGATGAACGGATCAATGTGATTGTTCCTTCCGGAAACTTCGGAAACATTCTGGCTGCTTACCTAGCCAAAGAAAGCGGACTTCCGCTCAATCGGCTGATTGTCGCCACCAACGAAAACAAAGTCCTTGACGACTTCATCCGGACAGGGGTTTTCTCAATCCATGAACGCTCGTTCCATAAAACCCATTCGCCATCCATGGATATTCTTGTTCCGTCCAACCTGGAACGTTTTCTTGCTTTGCTTTATGGAACCCAGCAGACAAAGCGCTGGATGAAAGAACTGGTCAGCACCAAGTCATTTGCCCTCACCCCTGAGCAGCATGACCGCCTGCAACAGACAATGGTCAGCTATCATGCAAGCAACTCAGAAACCCTGGACAGCATTCAAGATGTCTTTGCCACAGATCACTACCTGATTGACCCTCATACTGCCTGTGCCCATGTTGCCTACACCAAGGATATCCAAGAAACCCAGGATTCCCATTTCTATCTTCTGGTCAGTACGGCCAATCCTTTTAAATTCAGCGAAGCATACAGCACCTTGTTTGCATTGAATGAAGAAAACCCATACCTGCGCCTGCAGGAACTTGCCGCAAAGACAGACACCGAAGTCCCGGCAGCACTCCGCAATTTACAAACGAAGCCGATCCGCTTCACAACAGTTCTGAAGAAAGAAGAAATCATCCCCTACCTGATTCAGAAAGTGAAAACCCATGACTAAGCTAACAGCAAAAGTCAGTGCAACCAGCGCCAATATCGGATCTGGATTTGACGCTATCGGCATTGCATTGAACCTTTATAATATATTTACACTGGACTTCACAACAACCCATGGCATTGAATACCTAGGTATCGAAACTGAGTATGCCAATGAAAACCATCTGGTTCTAAGAACATTCTTCGATCTTTTAGAAGATCACCACGTTGAAGTACCGCGTAATTTCACCTTCAGCAGCAGCTGTGACATCCCGATCGCCCGAGGCTTAGGCAGCAGCTCAGCATGTATTGTTGCTGGACTGCTGATGGCCAATGAATATGGAAAATTACACCTGACAACTCAGCAATTGCTCGAAATTGCCTGCCGAATCGAAGGGCATCCTGATAATGTTGCCCCTGCATTGCTCGGTCAGCTTGTCTGTGCCCTGATCCGTGATAATCAGCAGGTTCTGGCAAGGATTACACCGATTCATGCATCTTTGCGTTTTCTTGCCATTATTCCTGATGAAAAAGTGTCGACACACCAGGCCCGAACTGTCCTGCGCCAAAGTGTGCTGCTCAGCGATGCAGTGTTTAATCATGCCCGTACCGCTTTGCTTCCTGCTGCTTTCTCAGCTGCGGATAAAGACCTTCTGGCAGAAGTCACTCAAGACCGGCTCCATCAGAAAGAACGCTTTCAACTCATTGGCAACAGTGATTCATTGCTCAAGTCTCTTCATGAAACACCGGTTCTTGCCTATTGGATCTCCGGATCAGGCTCAACCGTGATTGCCCTGACAGATATGCACAATGCCACAGAAGTCCAATCCTATCTAAAAAGCACCTGTGCATCAACGACACAAGTGCTCATTCTTAAACCTGATAATCACGGCAGTACGCTTACCATTTCCCGATGAAATCTGCCTTGATGAGACGATCGGCAATCTGAACCGCATTAGCTGCAGCACCCTTACGAAGATTATCACCTACACAGAAAACATGAAGAATCTTCGGATTGAAAACATCAACACGGATCCGGCCGACCAACACCTGATCATGTCCGTTTGCCTCTATCGGCATGGGATAAATCAGGTTTTTTATATCATCGATACATCGAACCCCTTCCGCTTTCTCATATAGCGCAATGACCTCTTCCCGATCGACAGGACGATCAAACTCAAGACGGATATCAATACTGTGCGAATTCAGGACAGGAACCCGAACACAGGTCGCAGAAACAGGCAGATGCTCAAGTCCCAGGATTTTCTGGGTTTCCCAGACCATTTTCATTTCTTCTTTCGTATAGAGGTTATCCAGTGGCTGATCAATCTGAGGAATCACGTTATGAACAATCGGATACGGAAAATTCAAAGGAGGTTCCCCTTTTTCACCGCGCAGAAGATCGTCGATTCCTTTATGCCCCGCACCTGAAACGGCTTGATAAGGAGCATAGTCAACCCGCTCCACTTTATAGGTTTCCAGCAGCGGCTTAATAGCAAGAACCGATTGGATAGTCGAGCAGTTCGGATTTGCGATAATGTAGTTTCGGGCAGAAGCTATTGCCTGAAAGTTGATTTCAGGAACCACCAAGGCTTTATCCAGATCTTGACGAAAGGTACTGCTGTTATCGATGACCAAGGTTTTTGCCTGAGCCGCCAAAGGCGCATAGGCTTCGCTGATAGAACCTCCAGCTGAAAACAATGCGATATCGAAGTGCTCAGACTGAAAACTGTCAGTTCTCAACTCCTGAACAATCAGAGGCTTACCCTTATACATAAGAACAGTTCCGGCAGAACGTGAAGATGCAAACAAAACCAGCGTATCAATCGCCAATCCATACTCTTCCAAAACCTCAATCATCATCCGGCCAACAGCACCCGTTGCCCCAACTATCGCAATTTTCATTGTATTCTCCATCCTTCTAAATAATCCGCAATTCTCAGCCAAGCGTTTCCTTACTTGACGCTTACACCGCGCTTATACACCCGCTCTACTGACAGACATGCAGAAATATCTTCAAGCGGATTTGCAGACAGCCCGATCACATCAGCAAACGCTCCCGGTGCAATGACGCCGTATTTTCCTTCCACACCAAGTGTTTTGGCAGCAACTGACGTGGCACTGAAGAGCGCCTGCTGATTACTCATGCCTGCCTGGGTCATCAGAACCAGTTCGAATGCAGTATTCCGGTAATGATTAAACGGTGTGCCTGCATCCGTACCCAAAGCAATTGTAACCCCTGCTTTGACCGCTTTCGCAAAACTTTTCAGATGATCATCCATCATTCCTTGTGACTTATCCACCATGTACTGCGGGACCTTATTCTCTTTGCCTGCTTCAACAATGTAGTATGGCGCAACAAGTGTCGGCACTAATGTAACCTCATGTTTCAAGAACAATTCAATGACCTCATCATCCATGTAAACGCCATGTTCTATGGTATCGATGCCCGCATGAATTGCATTGATAATGCTTTGCCTTCCTTGAGCATGCGCCGCAGTCTTCTTGCCCTTATGCTTTGCTTCCATAATACCAGCCCGCAGCTCTGCTTCACTTAACTGAACATCATGAGGCGTTTCACCCCCGGTGACAACACCGCCTGAAGCCATGAATTTGACCACATCAACACCCTTTTTCAAGAGCTGGCGGGTATGCTTGCGAACTTCATCTTCCCCATCTGACTCAAGACCCAGCAAATACCCATGACCCCCGCTCATGACAATCGGCGTTCCGGATACCAACGCATCCGGACCCAGCAAGCTTCCGTTATTCAACATTGTCCTGAGTTCCAGATCAATATCCATCGGACAACCCAGATCCCGAATCAGAACAATCCCGGATTCCAGTAATTCCCGGGCATTATCAATCGCCTTCTTGGTTAGCGTCACGATACTGTTCTTACGGATCAGAATCGTCGGATCATCCGGATCAGAAACCAAATGTGTATGGGCATTAATCATCCCAGGCATTATGTAAAGACCCTCGCAGTTCACCATATGTGCACTTTCTGCCGGTTCACCTGTTCCCACGGCGACGATTTTGCCATCCTGGACACTAAACCAGCTATTCGCTGTAAAACCTTGCTTGATACCATCAAACAAGGTCGCGTTGTAAAAAACCGTTAACTCACTCATATTAGTCCTCGTATTTCTTGTATTTCTGCTGATAGACAGGAATCTCCGCTTCTGAACAATAGACGAAATGACCAGGAAGAATTTCATACAGATCAGGGTTGTCCTCTAAAGTGTAGACGGTATCCCCTGCGTAATCAATACGCTTGCGCTCTTTTTCACTGCGTGGATCCGGTTCTGGAATCGCTGAAAGCAATGATTCCGTATAGGCATGAAGCGGACGGTGATAAATTTCATCGGAGGTGGACAGCTCAAGGATCTTCCCATTATGCATAACCGCAATCCGATTGCAGATATACTTAACCATTGCGAGATCATGTGCAATAAAGAGATAGGTCAGTTTCTCCTCTTCTTTCAGTTTGCGAAGCAGATTCACGATCTGAGCCTGAATGGAAACATCCAAAGCAGAGATTGCTTCATCAGCAATGATGAAACGAGGACTCACGGCAAGTGCACGGGCAATACCAATACGCTGGCACTGTCCGCCTGAGAATTCCTTCGGGTAACGATTTGCGAAGGACTTGCTTAAACCGACTTTATCCAGAAGGTCATATACAATCGTATTGAGTTCTTCCTTGGACTTCACCATCTTATGAACCTTCAGCGGACCACCAATCGTTTCTTTCACAGTCATCCGAGGATTCAGCGATGCATACGGATCCTGGAAAACCATCTGGATGTTCTTGCGGAAACCAAGCAGTTCAGAACGGCTTTTATGAACCGCATAGTCCTTGCCGAGAAATGTGATGGATCCCCCGGTAAAATCCTCGAGTTTCATCAGCACTTTACCTGTTGTGGATTTTCCGCTTCCCGACTCACCCACCAGGCCGAATGTCTCTCCTTCGTAAATATCAAAACTGATATCATCCACAGCACGAACTTCACTGGCTTTACCCGGGTTATAGTATTTCTTCAAATTTCTAACTTGAATAATCGGTGTTAAACTCATCTGTAGCCCTCCTATTGATTCAGCGCTCTGAATTTTTCTTGACGTTCTTTGATTTC
>CALNCD010000094.1 GCA_937874965.1 uncultured Erysipelotrichaceae bacterium
CTCTTTCGGGCCTATCGCATGTCCAACTGGTGGCTGCAGCAGATGCTCATGGAATTTATCACGTTCTTCATTGAAAGGACCATGGCCGGAATGTTCAAACCAGGTCAGTTGTTTATAGGGGGCATTGATAGCGTCGTAATACCTTGAAATCAGACTTGATGGCGTGGTGAAATCATGCCGTCCCTGAAAAAGGAAGATAGGAACATCAAAGTGAATGGCCTCCGTCATGAAATCATAGTGGACAATCCGCGGCCAGGCATTCTCCAAAGTAAACCGAACTCCCTTGATGTATCCGTAAATGGCCTTCAGGGAATACTCGCCACCAAAGAAAATCGGTTTGATCATGGATTGGTAGAATGAAAGGGGTTTTCCTGTTCTTGGAGTATACTTTGCAAGGAGGTTGCGTTGCTGGCGCAAACCCTTGTACACCTCGCGATAACACCCATTAACCGGTGCTCCGATCTCTGCAAGAGTATTCACATCCTCCGTATCCCCGGCACTCAGGGCAGCCTGATAGACAAAGTCATACGACAAGGTTTCATTCAGATGACCATTGACCACCTGCCCGTAGCCGATATAGGCATGAAGCTTTTCAGGATGATGATAGGCATAAAGAGTGCCAAGCTCTGTCCCCCACGAACCTCCCAGCAGATAGACTTTCTTCTGATCAAAACGTTCACACAGCAGATCAACAATCTGATTCAGATCATCCAGATACTGTTCAAGTGTCAAGGATTGTGGCTTCGTTTTGAAATAGCTTCCCCCGCAGCCACGCTGATCATAACCCACGACCATAAAATGCCGGAATAGAATGTCATGGCCCTTGAACACATGATGACGATTGGGAACACCCGGCCCGCCATGCAGGACCAGCAAGATGGGCAACGCTGCATGTTCACCTTGCCAATGAAAGGCATGGGGTACATCATTGATAATCACGGTTTCTTTCTGATTAATCATAATCCTCCTTCAATAAAAAAAGGCAGAACTCAAAGGACAAGCGTACTTGTGGTTCCACCTTTATTCATAAACAATTGTTTATCTCAACAGCTTAACGCGCTGACACGAATTTCCCTACATATCAGGAATTGACTCCAAGAGGCATTCACCTTGTTTTACTGAAACGTTCCACCAACCCGTTTCTCTCTGAAAGCTCCATCAAGGCTACTCGTTCTTTTCAACATCTTGGCTCTATTTTAGACAGGCTCACTTTGATTGTCAATAGAATTACCTTCATTACAACAAGTTTCCATACTGTGCAATATAACGTTTCTTCATCAAGGTAGCCAATCCCATATACAAAAGAATGATTACGCCAAGATAAAGGAAGTAATACGCCGGCAAAGGTGCAAATCCCAGATGAGCCCCTAATCCTGTGTACGGAATGATACTCAAGCCAAGAATTCCCAAGGAACCAAGCAAAAGCACAGGCTTTGAAGCACGGCTTTGAAGAAAAGGAATCTTCGGTGTCCGGATCATATGGATGACCAACGTCTGGCTCCACATTGATTCAATGAACCAGCCGGTTTGAAAGAGTGCGATAAACAGTACCTGTCCCTGAGCTGACAATTGATGAAACATGCCCCCGCACAGGGCAGGACACACCACGAAATACATCAGGATGAAAGTCAGCACATCAAATACCGAACTGGTCGGGCCGATCCAGAGCATGAAGGAACTGATCGACTTTGCTTCCCACTTGCGGGGAACAGCAAGGAACTCCTCATCGACATTGTCCCAAGGAATTGCGGTGCAGGTCACATCATAGATCAGATTCAAGAGTAATATCTGAACACTCATCATCGGAAGAAACGGGAGAAATGCACTGGCAATCAAGACCGAGAGCATGTTCCCGAAATTGGAACTTGCAGTCATCTTGATGTACTTGATCATGTTTGCATAGGTTTTGCGCCCTTCAAGGATACCGTTCTCAAGAACCATCAGATTCTTCTCCAGGAGAATCACATCCGCGGATTCCTTCGCAATATCCACGGCGGAATCGACGGAAATCCCCACATCAGCTGCTTTCATTGCCGGTGCGTCATTGATGCCGTCTCCCAGAAACCCGACCGTTTCCTGGTCATCGCGCATCAGAGTAACCAGACGCTCTTTTTGGGCTGGGGACAGTTTTGCATAGACATTGACCTGCTTGAACTGCGCCTTAAGGAGATCATCTCCCATCTGATCAATCTGCTCGCCCAAGAGAATATGATCACTTTCAATACCGACTTGACGGCAAATTGAGCGGGTAACTTTATCATTATCTCCCGTCAGCACGCGCACCTGAACTCCATAATGATTCAAAGCACGGATAGCCGCAGCAGCCGATGCTTTAGGCGGATCCAGGAAAGCAAGATAACCCATCAAGACCATCTCGTTCTCATCCGCGATTCCAAAAGCACCTATACCGGATGGATTGCTTTTCTGCGCGATGCCCAGAACCCGAAGACCCTCCCCGTTCAGCTGATCCACCTTGGCAAGAATATACGCTTTACGTGCTTCAGTCAGCACACTTACATCGCCTTGATATTCCACGAAGCTGCAAATACTGAGCATTTCTTCAATTGCTCCTTTGGTAATCATCTGAGTCTTCCCGTTTTGATCACGGACAACAACGCTCATCCGCCGCCGTTCAAAGTCGAAAGGTACTTCATCGACCTTCTGATAGTTATCCTGAAACAAGACGTTATCCTTCTGGGTCCGTTCAATAATGGCATGATCCATCAGATTCTTAAGGCCTGTTTGAAAGTAACTGTTCAAAAAAGCATGCTTCAATACTCGGATATCTTCCTGGCCTTCGATATTCAGATGGTATTCCAAGACAACTCGATCCTGGGTCAGGGTTCCTGTTTTATCCGTACAGAGAACAGTCATGGATCCCAGATTCTGAATCGCATTCAAGTTCTTGATGATAGTCTTCTCCTTGGACATGGCGAGTGCACCCTTTGCCAGGCTCGTGGTCACAATCATCGGCAGCATCTCAGGGGTTAAGCCCACTGCAATTGAAACCGCAAACAGCAAGGCCTCCAACCAGCTCTTCGTCATGCCGTTGATGACAAAGACAATAGGAACCATGATAACCATAAAGCGAATCAAGACCCAAGAGACATCATTGACCCCTTTCTCAAAACGAGTTGCTTCTGTCTTGCGGTTCAGGCTTGATGCGATTTCACCGAACAGGGTTGTATCTCCAGTTCCGATCACAATGCCCATTGCTGTACCGCTGATAACATTACTCCCCAAAAAGGCCAGGTTATCACAGGCAAGAGCGTTCAAATGGGCACTATCGATGGGACTGCATTGCTTTTCGACCGGTTCACTCTCACCAGTCAAGGAAGATTGGCTGATAAACAGATCCTTAGCCGCGATAATCCGCATATCCGCCGGAATCATGTCACCAGCACTGAGATAGACAAGATCGCCAACAACGACATCACCCAAGTCAATCTCCTGTTTGCCGCTTTCCTGACGCTCCACACAGGTCGTGGTACGGATCATCTTACGCAATGCATCGGCTGCTTTGGAACTGCGGGTTTCCTGAACCAGGCGCAAGCCACCTGAAATTGTCACCATTGCCACGATAATCAGAACCGTCATCGGTTTTGCTTCGCCCGGGGGTGCCATGACCACGTCTGTCACAAACGAAATCAATGCAAGCCCGCTCAGCACAATCGTAAAGGGATTTACAAAAGCCTCGACACACCGGCTGATCCAGTTCTGCTTCTGGTCATTGTTAATTCGGTTCTCACCATGAATCTCACGGTTTTCTTCAACTTGCTCGGGAGATAATCCATGCAAGCCTGTAGAATAACGCGCCAACAGTTCCTCAACTGAAAGGGCTGCTGCCGTTTTTCGCAGAAGAGCCACCCGATCACGTTTGATCTTCGCTTCTGCATTTTTCTTTGAAATTACGTTAACATTGAATGTCATGTTCTCCTCCTTCATTGTTTGGATAACCAAACCGTGACCAAGGCTGTATGAACACTCAAAAAGAATGGCCCAAGCAGCTTCAGTCGTTTAAGTCCTGAAGAATGTCACTGTCCATTCACACTGAAAACAACTCTGGAAAGCTTAAGAAAACACAACGCAGAGATTTAGTCATGATGCATGATTCTTGATACCGGCAATCGCTAAATAAACGCAAAGAGATGCTGATACGAAATCAGGCAACGGCTTATTCGTTTTCGTGTGAACCTACAACTCGGTCCTTCATCCATACCAACACCTCCTAACGCAAACAAAAACCTTTGCGGCAGCGAACAGCAAAGGTCAATTTCAACTCAATGAAAGGAATCGACTCCACCGTTCAAGCTTTGACTTTGCTGGGCAATGGCCATTACGTTAGTCTATCCCTTCAGCGACATAGACTGTTAACCAACTCAAAGTGTCTCCACTTTTTCGCGGCAGTAACCCGTATCCCAACAGTAGCCTCACCTACCGATTTTGTTAAGCACCTTGATTCTAGCACCAGGCACCGAACCCGTCAACCCTAAAATGAAAACTTCAGAAACTTCAGACATACAGAGAAGCAGACCAATTAAAAACAGACATCAACACGCTGAGACGAAGCCGATGCTTAGGGCAGATAGACAAAACTCAACTCGCTGACTCTTCCATTGTCTAAAAGCATTGATAGAACAGAATGATCAAACGTATACTCCAGTAGATTGCCGGTTTCAACACCTTTTTCACCATAGACTTTCTTAACATCAGCCAGGGTTGAACCCACTCCGATTTTTTTGGAAGTCTTGGTATTTTCAAGAAACTTTATCTCTAGCACCTGATCTTTGGCGTTTACCGGATACGTATAGATTTCATAATCAGTATACGTGTATATTTTATCCAGGCCTGCAAAGCCGCAGCTTTCTGCTTCATAGTACGAGAGAGACTCCCCATAGTAACCTGTTGAAAAGACAGCATTCAGGTTCAGCTTTCTCTCATTCAGCGTTATCTGAAAATCCTCTGCAGTCACTTCTCCCATCTTCGGTGAGCTCGCTTGGCCTGAGCACCCGCTCACCATCAATCCAATC
>CALNCD010000095.1 GCA_937874965.1 uncultured Erysipelotrichaceae bacterium
GCTTAAGAGCATGGATGCGCTGAGCACGCACGCAACCCGTGTTGTCAACGCCCTGGGTGACAAGAGCGTCCGCAGTGTTAAATCAATGGTCGGACTCGAACAGGAATATTTCCTGATCGATAGAGATGACTTTTTGAAGCGTAAAGATCTTCTGTATACCGGCCGGACACTCGTTGGAGACAAAACGCCGAAAGGACAGGAATTTGAAGACCATTACTTTGGAGCTATTCCTTCCCGAATCCTTCATTTCATGGAGGATGTCAACACCGAATTATGGAAATTGGGCATTTACTGCAGTGTTGAACACAATGAAGTCGCCCCGGGTCAATATGAAATATCGTCAATCTACAACAATGTCAATACAGCCATCGATCAGAATATGCTGACCATGGAAACTCTCCAGCGAACGGCAATCAAGCATAATCTCTCCTGCTTGCTGCATGAAAAGCCGTTTGCGGGAATCAATGGTTCTGGCAAGCACAACAACTGGTCACTGGTGACAGATGATGGACAGAATCTCTTTGACCCTGGTGAAAAACCGCATGAAAATGTCCGTTTCCTTGTTTTCGCGTGTGCCGTCATTGAGGCAGTGGACAATTATCCGGTCCTGCTGCGAATGGCTGCATCCGGACCAGGCAATGATCATCGCTTAGGTGCCAACGAAGCGCCGCCAGCGATTATCTCCATATTCTCCGGCGATGTTGTCTTCGACCTTCTCAACCAGCTGTTGAAAACCAAGACCTTGAAACTTTCCCGTGATTCAGGGAATTTCACCCCGCTTTCGACACTTTCCGAACTTCCTAAGGATAATTCAGACCGGAATCGGACATCACCGTTTGCCTTTACCGGAAACAAATTTGAATTCCGGATGCTCGGATCCTCACGTAACCCTGCCTTTACCAATACAATCCTATGCGCTGCTTTGGCGGAAGCGCTGGATAAGATTGCAGTTGAACTCGAAAAGTACAAGTATATTCAAGATGCACGGGAAGCAGCCCTGCAAGTATGCCAGGATATCGTGAAGAAGCATCAGCGGATACTCTTCAATGGTGACGGCTATTCGCCAGAATGGCTTGTTGAGGCTGAAAAACGAGGCTTGCCCAACGTTAAGAGCTTCACTGAAAGTATTGAATCACTTTTGGATCCTCAGGTAATCAGGATGTTTGAACGATTCAATGTTCTTTCCAAATCCGAGTTGGAAGCACGCTATGAAATCTATCATCAGCAGTTCATCAAAACCATCAACACAGAAGTTCTCACCCTGACCTCCATGGTCCGCACGGAACTGATTCCTGCGTTGATGAAGGAAATACGCCAGGTTGTCAGAACAGTTGACAGCATCAAGGAAGAAAGCCATTATTTAAGTGCACATCGCCGTGAACTGATCACCTTGCTTGATGAGCTTGATGAGAAATTAACCCACCTTGAACAAGAAAAAGCCAAGGCAGATGCATTGACTGATCTGAAGGAAACAGGACTTTATCTTCAACAGGTAGTCAGACCGTTGATGGACGATGTCCGTGCATGCTGCGATCATCTGGAACGTGTCATTCCTGAGAATATCTATCCGATCCCTACGTATACTGACCTTCTCTTCAAGTAATTGAAAAGCTGGCACCTTACATTCATCTGATCCACAGATGAGTTGCAAGTAAGCCAGCTTTTTTATTCGCTTGTTTTCAAACGCTGCTTCTCAATGAAGAGCACCAGACGTTTAAACAGCATCATAATAACTGAGAAGACAGGAACCCCGATGAGCATCCCCAGAATACCGAAGAGGCTTCCGCCGATTGTAATCGCGAACAGAATATAGATAGGCGGAATATCCAAG
>CALNCD010000096.1 GCA_937874965.1 uncultured Erysipelotrichaceae bacterium
AGGCAAGTACCGGCGCGGAAAGAATGTCGTTCATACCACCCGGTTTACCCAGGATTTGGTGAACAAAACGATTGATGCTGACCATCTTCAGGCGTATTTTGATACCATGACCTTGGTCAATGTGCCGGGCTTCAGTACACATAAAATGGTGACAGATACTCATGGAAATGCCTGGATCATTGAACCTGGAAGGGGAGTGTCTTTCTTTGCGTTGAAACCAGGTGAATCCTTGGTGTTAACCAATACGCCTTTTTTTGAGATTCCGGTTTCAGAATGTGGGCGGGCAGAATTGGTTCGATCCATGCTGGAGAAGAATCAGCCGACCTCATCTGACGATTGTTTCAAGATTTTGAATCAGGTGAAACAAAGCAGCGTTGAATGGAGGACAGAGTTTTCAATGGTGTATGATCATCAAGAACACTGTGTCCATTGGTGTGAAAATCAGAGTTTTGATACCCTCCACCGTTATGATTTTACCGAATAGGATTTTCTTGTTTTTTTGAGAGCCCCTAGATGCAAGTGTGATAGAATAAAGAAAAAGGAGGAAGAGCAATGAGTGACAATAATAAGAAGATCTCTTCAAACCGAAAAATTCTCTATTATGCTGGCATGGGATTGACGATTATCGGGTTTATTTTATTTATCAGTGTATTTTTTTCAGTATTCACAGGTCTCGGTTTTGGATCCTTCGATCGCTATTTTGGGTTATTTAACAATGCCTTTATCGGGATGATACTGATGATTGCCGGTTCGGTCTTGATGAACATCGGCCGAAGAGGTCTGGCAGGTTCCGGTGTCATCCTTGATCCTGAAAAGGCCCGGGAAGATCTTAAACCGCATACAAAAGCCATGGGTGGAATGTTGAATGATGCTCTGGAGGAAGTGGATGCGATAAAACCGAAGACAACGGAGGTCATCAAGATCCGCTGTCCGAAATGTCATTCATTGAATGATGAGAGTGCTAAATTCTGTGCAGAGTGCGGCGAGAAGCTCTGACAGGTTGTCTTTTGGAAAATCAGTCTTTGCTAGAGCGTTTCTTTGAAGGCACTGAAACGTACCGGTATTAGCCCGTTGGAATATTTCAGGTTAGTGTTGAACATATGTGCAAAAGATGATACAATTCGAGGGTATTAAGGTCAAACAGCGTGTTTGAGGCATTGTCTTTCTAGGGCGGGAAAGACACATGTTTCAGGCGCGCTTTTTTTAATGGAGGAGGTAAATATTTGAAGATTAATGTCAGGCTGTTTTTTCTGGTTGTTTTGGTTGCTGTCGTGCTCCTTTTTCTGAATGTTTCGTATGCTGCCGGATGGATTTTAGGGGTCTTGGTCATGTTCGTATTAAATCGCTCCCGGCCTAAATTTTATGATAATCTGATGAGCCGCGAAAAACTTTCACTATTGCTTTATATTTCGTATGTTGTTTTCACAGTGGGATTGATTGCTATTCCAGCACTTATTGCTTTTATGTTTCCAAATGTGGTGAATCCTTACATGGTCTTCGCAGCATACTTTTCTGAGCGAGGCCGAAAGTTCGTTGCCGGACTTTTCGAGAAGAAAGAAACGATGAGTGAAATTTGATATGTTTCAGATTGAACAGTTGTCCATTATTGTTATTACAGGGGTTCTATGTGTCCTTATTTATTGGCTGGGCCGGTCAGTAAAGAAACTGACCCTTGAAAAGACCCCCAGCGGTATTGCGCTCTTGAGTGTACTTTACGTCAAGACATTCATTGATTTTACAGTGGATAACATGGGTAAAAAACATGGTTATAAGATGTCAGCCTATATCGGGTCTGCCTTTCTTTATATTCTGGTCTCCAATATATCAGGACTGTTCGGATTGGAAGCACCGACGAGTAATTACAGTGTAACTCTTGCGTTGGCTCTGATTACCTGGGTGCTGATTCAGGGGACAAAGATTAGGGAGAATGGTGTTGCTGGTTATCTTAAAGGGTTCTTTAAGCCTTTCTTTCTCTTTGTGATTCCCAATGTGTTTTCAACAATTGCGCCTTTGATCAGCTTATCACTTCGTATGTTTGGTAATGTCCTCTCAGGTGCATTTATCATGTCATTGCTTTACAGTGTGACAGGATGGCTGAGCGGTTTTGTCCCGGTCATAGGAGGGATTAATTTTATTGCTGTCGTGATTACACCCTGGCTCCATCTCTATTTCGACTTGTTTTCCGGATTTCTGCAAGCATTTTTATTTATTTCATTAACAACGATTTTTATTGCCATCGAATATAACGATTAAGGAGGTTTATGATGGAAAGAGGTTTAATCGCAATTGCTGCTGCTTTGGCAGTTATGACAGGTATTTTCTCAACAATTGGTCAAGGATATGCTGCAGCGAAAGCTGTAGAAGCAGTGGGAAAGAATCCCTCCGCAAACAAGGAAATCCGGGCCATGTTGATGCTGGGCGCAGGAATTGCGGAAACAGCTGCAATCTATGGAATGCTGATCGCCTTCATTCTGATTTTTGTTTACTAAGAAAGGGAAGTCATGATAGATATTGCCGGGAAATTGTTTCCGAATGTCCTGACGCTGTTGACTCAACTGTGTGCAACAGGTGTGATTTTTTTGATGTACCGTAAATTTCTGCATCAGCCTGTTCTCCGGTATTTAGAGAACCGTCAGCGTCTTATTGAAGAAGAATACAAAACTGCTGAACGACTGAAAGAATCAAATAGTCAGCAGCAACAGATCATCAGTGACGAGTTATCAGCAACACGAAAACAGACAGAATTGCTTAAATACAAGATGATTCAGGAAATAGAATACGAGCGCGCATTTTTGTTAGCCGAAGCTCAGAAAGAAGCGAGTGCCTTTATCGAGGACAGCCGTATCGTCATTGAGCGTGAACGACAAGAAATGATGGACGAGATCAAACAAGAAATCTTGGCAGCTGCAATTCAGTTGAATGAGAAGGTGCTTTCAACCGTTCCGTTGAATGAGAATGAAATAGTGTATGCACTAGAGCGTGAGTTACAACAATATGAAGCAAAACACTGAACTCCTTGCTCTGGCCTATTATGAAGTTTCGCTTGAGACGGGACAATTACGAGCGAACTTCGACGAGTTAAATGCCTTTTACCGTTGGCAAAGCGAGGGTGAGGCTGTTTCCTTGTTTCTGCGAACACAAAGCAATGGAAGCATTTCCCGCCATTTAGAGTCTGTTTTCAGCCCGATGTTTATTCGTTTTCTGGATGTGGTTATTCAAGAAGGGTGCCTTTTGCAGTTCGGCCGGATTATTCAAGAGCTTCGCCATTTATGTATTCAGAATAACAAACTGATCAGATTACGGATTGAAACCGCAGAACCCTTAAGCACCGCAGCGCAGGAGCGTATCCTTGAGTCGATACAGCTCTCAGATGATCAGTGGCTAGATGTTTCATTTGAAATCGAAAAGTCGCTCATTTACGGCATTCGTGTCTTCTTGAATCAGGCCATCTACGATATGAGTGCGCGGGCTGTCTTCAATCAGTTGGAAGAAAGGATAACAGTATGAATCAAAATCTAGAGGCAATGTTGCAGAAGGTTAAAGATGAAATCCGGGATTTGAAACTGGATGGGCAACTCGAAGAAATCGGCTATGTCATCAGTGTGGGCGATGGAATTGCTTTCCTGCGTGGTCTTCAAGGGGTATTGTCCGGTGAATTGCTGAAATTCAATGAGAGGACTTATGGATTTGCGATGAACCTTGAGGAAAACCAGGTAGGTGTTGTCATCTTGGGAAATGCGTATGTCATCAAGGAAGGTGATCCTGTCTATCGAACGCATCATATTGTTGAAATCGGGGTCGGTGATGAACTTTTGGGCCGGGTAGTCGATGCGCTTGGCCGAGCAATTGACGGAAAAGGCGAAATCGATTGCCTGGAGACCAGGCCGATCGAAAAACTGGCACCGGGAGTAATGACTCGCCAGAGCGTTCACCAGCCGTTGCAGACGGGGATTAAGATTATTGATGCGATGATTCCTATCGGCAAGGGGCAGCGGGAATTAATTATCGGCGACCGGCAGACCGGGAAAACCTCAATTGCGTTGAATACAATTATTAACCAGAAGGGGAAGAAGGTTAAATGCGTCTATGTTGCGATTGGCCAGAAAGCGTCTTCTGTTGCTCAGTTCGTTGAAAAACTTCGTCAGCATGATGCACTGGACTATACCGTCATCATTTCAAGTGCTGCTAACGAACTGGCACCGATGCAGTACATTGCACCGTATGCGGGCTGTTCAATTGCTGAATACTGGATGGAGAAAGGTGAAGATACGTTGATAGTCTACGATGACTTATCAAAACATGCTGTTGCCTACCGGACGATTTCACTGCTTCTTAGACGGCCTTCCGGTCGTGAAGCATATCCGGGTGACGTTTTTTACCTGCACTCCAGGCTGTTGGAGCGATCCGCCAAATTAAATGAACATTACGGCAGTGGATCAATGACAGCTTTGCCGATCATCGAAACACTGTCAGGAGATATCAGTGCATACATTCCAACGAATGTGATTTCTATTACTGATGGTCAACTATTCCTTAATCAAGATGCTTTCAATGCTGGACGGCGTCCGGCAGTAGATAGCGGGCTGTCGGTTTCCCGTGTCGGATCAGCGGCACAGACAAAAGCGATGAAGCAGGTTTCTTCGTCCCTTAAACTCGAACTGGCTACTTACCATGATCTGCAAGCCTTTGCCCAGTTCAGCAGTGATGTTGATGAAGAGACAATGCGAGTCATTGAGCATGGGAAGCGTCTAAGTGAACTGATGAAACAAGGAACAAATGCTGCGTTGCCTCATGCCTTGATTGTGCTGAGTCTGTTCATGAATAAATACGGTTACTTGGATCGCCTTGATGTTACTCAAGTCTTGCCCTTTGAAGCCTACCTGCATCAGGCCTTTCTAAATGACTATGGCGCTTTGCTTGAAGCAATTGATGGACCAGGAGGCTTGTCTGATCAGCTGATTGAGTCATTAAAACAAAGTATTGACCTTGTTTTAGCTGACTTTTTGGTATTGGATAATGTCAAATAATCTGTCATCTTTGCGAAAACGGAAAAAGATAATAGCAAATACACTCAAGATTACCCAAGCGATGAAACTTGTCTCTTTCAGCAAGTTTCAAACATATTCGAGTAAGCAAAAACGGTTCACACAGTATTATGATACCATCTGGCGAATACCAAGAACAATCGACGAACAGGTAAATAAGAAAATTATTGTTTTCCTTGTCGGTGCAGATTTAGGGCTGGCTTCTGCCTACATGCAAGCGTTGTATAAAACGGTTCATCCCTATCCGGATTGGGAATTTATGGTTTTGGGTCAAGCGCTCTTTGATCGAATGAAGCATGATCACTTCAAGATTGTGAATGATGTCATGAAGAGTGAGAATACTTCATTTGACTTTTTTCTTGACTGGTCGAAACGAATTGCTGAAGACTACTCGATCAGGCTGCTTCGCCCATTTTATAAACATGGATCTTCAATCAGGTTTGAGTGGGTATCATTGGATGAGGTTTTATTCATACCCTATAATCTTGTCACCGGGGAAGATGTTGCGGATTTAAAGTCAGTCTATCGGATTAAGTGGATTGCTGCTAATCTTTATCAGTCTTACTTAGCTTGTAAAATGGTTGAGCACACAGTTCGCAGAACGGCGATGGAACAGGCAAGTGAAAATGCGGAAGAGCTTCTGCAGCATATAGATCGTCAGTACAACCGTCTTCGTCAAGAAAAAATAACGCAGGAAATAAATGAACTTATCGCGAGTATGGAGGGCTAAATGAAACAGGGAATTGTAAATCAGATTATGGGACCAATCGTCGACGTTGTTTTTGAACGGGAAGGCTTGCCTCAATTGAATCATGCATTGCTGGTTGACTCCGATCCCCCGGTTACCTTAGAGGTCGCGCAGCACATCGGACATGATTGCGTTCGATGCATTTCAATGAATCCGACCGATGGCTTGAAGCGGGGATTGATCGTCAGAAATCTCGAATCGTCAATCTCCGTTCCTGTAGGAAATGAAGTGCTGGGCAGAATGTTCAATGTTTTAGGTGAGGTAATTGATGAGAAACCCTTCGAGTATACGGGAGAGCGGGAAGAGATTCATCGTAATCCGCCGTTGTTTGAAAATCAGCAAACCTCGACAAAAATACTGGAGACAGGAATCAAAGTTATTGATCTTCTCTGCCCGTATCCGCAGGGCGGAAAGATTGGTTTATTCGGTGGTGCCGGGGTGGGGAAAACGGTGCTGATGCAAGAGTTAATCCATAATATAGCGATTAAGCAAAATGGTTTGTCAGTGGTTGCCGGAGTTGGTGAGAGAACCCGGGAAGGAAATGACCTGTATCATGAAATGGCAAGTGCAGGAGTGTTGGAGAAAACGGTTCTGGTGTATGGTCAGATGAATGAGTCCCCTGGGGCACGTATGCGAGTGGCTCTATCTGCGCTGATGA
>CALNCD010000097.1 GCA_937874965.1 uncultured Erysipelotrichaceae bacterium
CCGTGCCGCTCATCCAGTCTTTGGCGCTCCTCAACTGGCCGCGCGGCGTTCGCCCTGCGAGCCGGTGACCAGCAGCAGCACCTTGTCGGACGGATTGACCTGTTTACCCTATCGTCACGTCAGAATGCCTCGAAGAAGGTTGAAGATGTCATGAAACGGGTAACGTCACTTCCGGTCAATACCACGATACGTGATGCGATTTACTACATCAAGGATCTTGGTTATCGGAATATGCCGATCGTCGATCATGAGAATAAACTGGTCGGGATTATTACCCGTGCCTCGATTGTGAGTGCGATGTACGATGCATTCTGGAGCAATTATGAACCGGAATCTGCGGAAGAAGCTGAGACAGTGCTTGAGAGCCGGAACAGGACCAGGTGGTTTCAGATGATTGAGTTTCTCAGTGCGAACGGCGCTAACCTCTTGCAGAAGATCGGTGAGCATATCAGCATCACGTTCAGTGCTCTTGCATTAGGGTGCCTGGTTGCGTTGCCGGTCGGTATCCTTATCAGCAATCGGAAAGGATTGACGCAAGCGGTGATCACTCTTACTTCCATGCTGCAGACGATTCCTTCCTTGGCATTATTGGCTTTAATGGTCCCGCTGCTTGGTGTGGGACGCTTGCCGGCAGTGGTTGCTTTGTTTATCTATTCGTTGCTGCCGATCCTTAGAAACACGGTATTGGGAATGCAGTCGGTCGATCCGACAGTATTGGATGCAGCGAAGGGGATGGGGATGTCTTTTCCCCAGTTGCTCGTTAAAGTTCAGATTCCCTTGGCAGTTCCGGTAATCATGGCGGGTATCCGTCTTTCAGTCACTTATGTGTTTGTCTGGGCGACTTTAGCATCATATATCGGCGGAGGCGGTCTTGGTGAGTATATTTTCACCGGGCTGGACAACGTCAACTTTGCCATGATCCTGGCAGGTACGATTCCTGTGACCGTTCTGGCATTGCTGAGCGATTTGCTTTTAGGCAAGGTGGAAAAGCATCTGACTGTCAAAACAAAAGCTTCAACCGTGGAGGAATCCGTATGAAAAAAATAGGAACTCTTTTGCTTTGTCTTTGCTTGCTGAGTGCTTGCTCGTTGCCTGGATTAGGGGGAAGCGCAAAAGATAACAATATCGTGGTTGCCGGAGGAAACTCCACAGAACGCCAGATCCTGGCAGAAATCGTGGCACAGATGATCGGCCATTATATCGAAGACAGTAAGCCGAGTGTCGTGAATAATCTGGGCAGTACCCTTCTTATCGTCCAAACGATGGAACGCAAAGACACGAATGTTTCAGGGGCAATGTATACCGGCACATCCTTGACGGGTGAGCTGGGGCTGCCGATTACGACTGATCCTGTATTGGCTTACCAGCAAGTGGTCAAAGGGTATTATGATAAGTATAAGATGATCTGGTTTCCATCGTATGGCTTCACGAATACCTATGCATTCATGGTTAAACGTGATTTTGCCGAGGCCAATCAGCTGAGAACTGTCAGCGATTTAAAGAAAGTGGCTGATCAGGTTCGCGTGGGGGTTGATACGGCCTGGATGTCCAGGGAAGGCGATGGCTATCTGCCTTTCCAGGAATTGTATGGCTTCTCCTTCAAGACGATGTATCCGATGGAAATAGGGCTGGTCTATAATGCCTTGCAAGCCGATGAAATGGAAGTTGCTCTCGGTTATTCTACCGATGGCCGGATCAATGCCTATGACCTGGTTCTGCTTGAAGATGATCTGCACCTGTTTCCGCCCTATGATGCCAGTCCTGTGCTTACTCAGGAAATTCTGGAAACCTATCCTGAACTTGAAACAGTTCTCTTGAAATTGGAAGGATCAATCACCGCCGAAGCGATGCAGGAATTGAATCGTCTCTCAGCTGAGGAACGTCTGGAAGCGAATGTCGTTGCACAGCAGTTTCTCGAAGCAAATCATTACTTCGAAGAGAAGAGCGTGGTGAAGCTAAGCGAACGGCCGCTTTACCAGGACATCATGAAAGGAGTGAAAGGCGATGAATGAACTCATTGAATATTACGTTACCAATGGTGCCTATGTGTGGAACCAGTTCATCCGTCATTTCTTGATTTCTGCCTATGGGGTTCTCTTTGCGAGCCTTGTAGCTGTTCCGCTGGGCTTCTATATTGCACGGCATCATCGTTTAGCTTCCTGGCTGGTTGCTTTGGCCAATTTGATCCAGACAATCCCTTCTTTGGCGATGCTTTCTATCTTGATGATGGGTCTTGGCATTGGTGCGAATACTGTTATCGTAACCGTTTTTCTTTATTCATTGCTGCCGATACTTAAGAATACATACGCTGCTGTCAACAGTGTTGACAAGAATCTTCTCGATGTTGCGAAAGGCATGGGGATGACCCGTTTCC
>CALNCD010000098.1 GCA_937874965.1 uncultured Erysipelotrichaceae bacterium
TCCAAAACCAGGCCCAGAGAGCCTAGGATGGACAAGCCTGTGCCCTTGGAAGTCGGTGACAGTGTTCCATCCAGGATATTTGAGCGTCCGATAAACGTTGCGACAAATAAATTCGAAGGTCTTTGATAAATGTTCTGCGGTGTCCCGATGTGCTGAATGATACCATCCTTCATGACCGCTATCCGATCAGAGACCGACATAGCCTCTTCTTGATCATGGGTGACATAAATAGTTGTGATATTGACCTTCTGCTGAATCTGCTTGATTGCTGTTCGCATTTCAACCCGCAACTTTGCATCCAGATTGCTGAGAGGCTCATCCATCAGAAGAACATCCGGTTCAATAACAATGGCCCGAGCCAATGCGACCCGTTGCTGCTGTCCACCCGAGAGTTTTTCAGGTTGACGGCTCCGGTACTGTTCAATCTGCATGGTCTTCAGGATTTCATCCACACGCCGGCTTATTTCTGTTTTCAAAACCTTGCGGTTCTTCAATCCGAAGGCCACATTGCTTTCTACGCTTAAATGCGGGAAAATCGCATAGTTCTGAAAGACCATCCCGATATTGCGCTTGGCTGGGGCCATTTCATTGATTAAAGTTTCGTTGAAGTAGAACTCTCCCCCTTCAATTGAATTAAAACCTGCAATCATACGCAGCAAAGTTGTTTTACCGCATCCGGATGGGCCAAGAAGGGTGAAAAACTCACCCTCCCTGACAGTTACGGATAGATTTTTCAGAACCGTTACATCGCCGTATTTCTTGACTGCATCTTTAACTGTAATGGTAACGCTCATAGCCTTTTCTCCTAATCTTTTACTGTAGTCCTGCGTAAAGTTTCGTATAACGCTCTACGATCTCAGACTTATGGTTATACACATAATCCATGTCTTCGTACAATACATGAATACTTTCAAACGGTGCCATGTATGAACCGACTTTTGCACCCGTCCGTACCGGACGATTTGTCAATTGAGATCCGAAGATATTCTGGACCTCCTCACTCAGCAAGAAATCAATGAATGCTTGCGCATTATCGAGGTTCTTCGCATTCTTGACAATACCCGTTCCGGCAGGAAGATACACTGCGCCTTCACTCGGATAAACAATCTTGATGTTCTTAGCACCATCCTTAATCAGTTTCGCTACAGGATCTTCATAGGACAATCCCACCATCATTTCACCATCCACCACAGATTTGTACACTGCAGAAGAACCTGATGAGATCTTCCCGTCCCATTGCTTAATCAGTTCGCTGACATATGTCCAGGCTTTTTCCGATGTATATGTACCATCATCACTCATTGCCAGCAGGATATTGGTTAATTGCGAGAAAGCACTGGATGAATTGGACGGATCAGCCGTTGCGATCTTCCCTTTTAAAGCAGGATTCAACAAATCCTGATAACTGCTGATCTCAATGCCTTTGGTTAAATCCGTGTTCACAACCAATGCACTGCCATCCAGAACCGTATAGGTCACATATCCCGTTTTATTCCGGTAGGCCTCAATGACATTGTCATTTTCCTTGGATACATAATCCTGGAACAACGCCTTATTGGTCATGTATTGCGTATATGATCCCCCGAACATCACATCAGCATAGGGATTGCTGGCTTCACTTTCAATCCGCTTGATCAATTCTCCGGTTCCGGCAGAAATGACTTCAACTTTGATTCCCGTTTTTTCTTCAAATAGCGGAATTACCGTATTCATGATTCCTTCACTGTTCGGTGAATACACCACTAAGGTCTTGGATTCAGATCCGCCGCCGCTGGATGAGCATCCGGCAAAGACCAAAGCTGCCAAGAGCAAAGCAGAAACAATTCTAAACTTTCCTTTCATAGAACATCTGTCCTCCTTGGTTAAAGCATACACTTAATGTATGCGCTTTCGTATCCTCAAAATCAACAAAAAAAGCACAAATACAACACTTTACAAAAAAAGACCTGAACAGGGTATCCCATTCAGGTCTTGCACTCACAATCAGTCAGCTGGAAACAATTGCTCCAGAACAACGGCCACTCCATCAGCATCATTGGAAAGCGCCTCATACCGGGCAGCAGCTTTGATCCGCTCATCACTGTTCCCCATTGCATAGGACTGGTTAAAGGTTCTCAGCATATCATAGTCATTATCACTGTCCCCAAAGACGATGACATCCTCAGGATCAATCTGACGTTTTTTTATGAGTTCCAGCAGCATTGTTGCTTTGGTATGCTGTGAGGAAGTCACTTCCAGGAAACTGTAGTAGGAAGATGAAATCATCAGATCCGGATGGGCGGAAATCTCTTTGGCAGCCTGCTGTGCAGCCTGCTCTTCCAAAGCCCGGGCATCCACTTTCATCACATCAACATGCTGTGCCATGAAGCCGTCCAAGGATTCAACAGCCTGTAAATGACGCAGATAATTTTCCGGCTGAATAAAATCCACCTGTTTCATTTCATGATCCGTAAATCCGTTCTTTTCCTTTATCAATTGATAGGACTCCCGATAATACTGATCCTTATCCCCGATAATGTACTTTCCCTTAACACTTTGGATTGATTCCACTAAATGATATTTCTGAGTGATCTTAAGCAGGTGATAAAGAGCATCACGTGGAATAGGATGAACGATATGCGTATTCCGGCCACGGTATTCTGCTCCGCTGTTCAATACCAGCGATGGCTGGATCGATGCCGGAAATTGCTGAAGAACCACTTGGACATCGTTGAAACTCCGTCCGGTCGCAATCACGAATTCATGGCCGCGATTGACGATTTCATGAAGGATATGCAGTGTTCTCTCTGATATTTGCTTGTTGGACTGTAACAGTGTTCCATCCAGATCACATGCGATTAATTTTGTCATACTCACCCCTATATAAACAATCCTGACGGATGTTTCCTCAGCCATTCTACCATTTCCTGCTGATTTTTTCCAGACAAGACCTGCGCAAACTCACTGGCCAGGAAATGACGTTTAGACGTTGAAAAGCCATGGTCCAGTAGGAGTTTCTGATCTTCACGGGTCATAAAGAAGTGAATTCGGATCGCCGGATAGCCTGAATGGGCCAGCAGACTGGTTATTCGATTCGAGAAAGTCAGAATACAATCAAAAGCCATATGCTTCAGCTGATCAATCTCAAAACTATTGAGAACACTCACCAGTTCAAACTCTACGGATTCACGTAAGGACTCCAGGAAATACGCCGTCTTCTCGCTGGTCTGATTGGTAACCAGCACAACTTTACGTCGTTTGGTCCGGTAGAGTTTATTGCGGATTATCCATTTGGAGAGAATCAATGTCAATGACGTCCAGTGCGACTCGCTGAATTCAATGTTGAGATAATCACGGATGGGCTGAGTCAAAGGAATAATGGTTGTGTAAAGATCCTGATAGGTTCCTTCAATCCCCTTCACCAAGGTCTCATCAAAGCGATATCTGAAGGTTTCTATGAAATAGCGTTGATAGAAGTACAGGTAAAGTTCATGGATGACTTCTTGCCGTGTATGAATTCTGGTTCTCACACTCAGCTGAACTTGATCCAGGAAATCGACCGTCAGCTGCCACAGCGGTTCATGCATCGGAAAGTCCAGAGGCGGATAAAAATCCAGCATTCCTATAATCATATTAAAAGCAAGGTTCTCAAGCCGTGACGAAAAATAATACACATTCAAGGCCTGTAATGTCAAGGATTGCTGGTGAGTCACAATCGGGCGTATCGATAATAAAGCCAGAGTCGTATACAGATGAAGGAACTTTCGTGATCCATAGCTAAGATGCTGCCTGTACTCCTGCGCAAACGATTCCAGAATCGCAGCAGCTTCTTGCTGAATGGAAAAGGGTATGCGGTCTATAAGAAGGGCAATCATGGTACGCTCAATCGGTGAATTAGCAGATCGTTGGATCATGAATCCATGTTCCAATTCAAAGCATCCCATCAGCTGCTGAATCAGCAGCAACCGAAAACGCAACGCATCCCCTTTCACCCGGATACCTGATCGTGCCATGACAACCACGTCCTGGCCATGGTCTTTCAGCAATTCCCGCAACTGCCTGGTATCCTTTTTCTTGGTGGATATGGACAATCCAAGGTCCTGGTAAACCTGCGAAAGGTTGACATGATCCTCCAGGTACAGTTTGACAACACAGTATTGAATCCGTTCCTGGGCACTGGTCTGATACTCAGCCATCGGAAACTGCCGGGCAAATTCCGTGAACTGAGGATAGTTCATTGAGGTCCTCACGATGGACGTGTAGATGATACACTGTTGGGTAGAAGGACAATAGCGGTTCAGTTCGTGAATATCATTGCGGATACTCCCTGTGGTCTGATGGAAATGACGGGCAATCGCCTTGAGACTCAGAGGTTGTCCATCCTGGATATACTTCAGAAGAACCAGATGTTTACGTGCAAGCATAATGACTCCTTAAGGGTTTATTTCCGATAATATTTTAACACGTTTTTATCCCTTGAACAAACCCTTAAGTCTGTCATAATGGGGAGGAAAAGGAGAACTCTTATGAAACATTTCAAAGCCAACATCCAGCGTTTTGGTCGTTCACTGTTGCTGCCGATTGCTTTAATGGCACCCGTAGGCATGCTGATGGGAATCACCAATGCTTTCGCCCAAAGCTACATGATTGATAAGTTTCCAATTTTAGGAAACGCAATCTTCCAGCTGATTATCGTCAGCCTGCGCTCTATGAGCAGCATTATCTTCGACAACATTCCATTGCTATTCGCAATGGGAGTCGCCTATGGTATGGCTAACCATGAAAAAGGCTTGGCCGTCTTCGGTTCAGTGGTCAGCTATCTGACCTTGAATGTCGCCATGAACGTCTATCTGAAAGGAACAGGAACACTGGCCGAAAGCGCCGTGATGGCCCAGGTCGGCCAAGGTCTGGTCCTGGGGGTACAAACACTGAAAATCGAAGCAGTGGGGGGCATCATTTCAGGGTTACTCGCCGCAATGGTAACCGACCGTTTCTATAAAGTCCAGCTGCCGCTTGCCTTTGCATTCTTCGGCGGCAAGAAGTCCGTGCCGATTCTCTGCTTCGCCTTGACAATTCCGATCGGACTGATTATTCCGTTCTTCTGGGCATTCTTTACCAAATTCCTGTTAAGCATTTCATTTATCTTCATGAATGACACCTATGGCGTCGGCCTTTACTGGGCTTTGAATCGTGCCTTAATTCCTTTCGGGCTCCATCATGTCTTGGCATCGGTCGTCCGCTTCACAGAAGCAGGCGGCATCTATATCCTTCACGATCAGCAGTATGTCGGTATTCTCAATACCGTCAATGAAATTCTCTTCAATCTTGGTCCCAGCAGTCCAGAGTGGGGACAGTACATGCCTAAACTTACCGGTTATCTTGCTTCCGGCCAGATGCTGACAACCTTGTTCCGTGTCCCTGCCATCGGGCTTGCCATGTACAAAACATCCTTTGCCAAGAACCGTAAAGTTGCCCGTGGCGTTATCCTGACCTGCGTGCTGACGGCATTCCTGGGAAATATTACAGAACCTTTGGAATTCTCCTTCCTGTTTATCGCTCCGCAGCTGTTTGTTGTCTATGTAATACTTTGCGGGCTGACCACAATACCTCTGGCGTTCATAAATGTCTCTATCGGCTATATCCGCGGGACGATCTTCGACTTCGGTATCTTCGGTCTTCTTTACGAGAACACCAACTGGTGGCAGCTGGTTATCCTGGGGGTCATCAACTTCGTCATCTTCTACTTTGCGTTCTCCTTCCTGATCAAACGATGGAAACTGGAAACACCAGGGCGTGAATCCTTTGAGGTTCAGGAATCATCAAGTCAGCTTCTACGTGACAAAAACTACCCGGAAATGGCACGCATTACGATTGCAGCACTCGGTGGCAAAGAAAACATCCTGAAAGTTGAGAACTGTATCTCCCGTTTGCGGGTTGATCTGGTTGATCCCCTGAAAGTCAGCAAAGAACATCTCCATGACGCAGGATGCTCAGGAATTTTCTTTCCAACTACCCATCACATTCATGTCGTCTTCGGCCCTCATGTCGAGTTTGTCCGCAATGCTGTCGATGACGCACTGAAAAAATAATAGAAAAGAAGGTTAAGTATGAGAAGTTTACAGGATTCGAGCTCAAAATCATTAAAGAATGATCGTATCAATCAGCTCCTGAGCGATCAGGAAAAAATTGCTTCCTGGTTGGTCATGGAAGCGACTCTGGCAAAGGCACAGGCTAAATTCGGACTTATCCCGAAGGAAGCAGCCGAGATCATTGAGGAAAAAGCCAGAATCGAAAACCTTGATCTTGCGAAAATCGAAGCCATCAAGGCAGAAATCGGTCATGGCTTCGTCCCTTTTGTTAAAGTCTTTACAGAAGTTTGCGGTGAAGACGCAGGCAAATATGTTCACTATGGGGTAACTACCCAAAACATCCAGCAATCCGGGCAGCTTTATATCGCCCGGCAGATAAACCATGAGTTCAAGCTGATGCTGGCTGATATCCTGGACAACTACAGCAGCCTGGCAAAAAAGCACGCCCATGATGTCATGGCTGGTCGGACCCACGGGCGCCATGCAGTACCGATAACATTCGGGTATAAGGTTTCTGTCTGGATCTATGAACTCTCCCAAGCAATTGAAGGGTTGCTTGAATGTGAGAAGCGTGCTTTTCAGATAATGATGGGCGGTGCGGTTGGCGGATTCAATACCTTCCCGGATCATGGACGTGACATTCAGAAAGAAGTCAGTCGGCTGCTAGGCATGCCGGAAATGAGCATTCCTTCGCGGAACATCAATTCCCACAAGGAAGAATACATGATGCATCTGGCCCTGGTGTGTAACTGTCTCCATAAGATGGCACAGGAAGTCTATTACACCGGTCTCGAAGAAATCGGGGAGATTTCCGAGTCTTTCAAGGGTGGAACAGTAGGAAGCTCAACAATGCCTCACAAAATCAACCCGAAGCTGGCAAAGGGGATTATTGCCAATGCTGATAAACTCTACAGTACCCTGATTCCCGGACTGTATTCAAACATCCGCTTATTCGAGGGAGACAGCAGTTCATATCTGCTCTTTGACAGACTCATGGAAGAAGCTCAGGAACTTACCAATGAAGTGCTCATCCGGGCCCGCGAACTGACACGGACAATGCATGTGCATACGGATAAGCTCAAGACGAATGCCTGGTTGAATAAGGGATTGGATAATGCTGAACACATTATGATGGAACTTGCCAAAGTGATCGGAAAGGATCAGGCCCATCAATTACTGTATTCCATCTCCATGAATACCGAATTGAATTATCAGTCTTTCTATGACCTCTTACGTCAAGAACCGATGCTTGCTTCCTTCAGCGATCAGGACTTGCGCAATCTCATTGATCCTGAACAGTACACGGGTCTCTGTGCCCAGCTTGCCGTGGAACAAGCTGACCATGCCACAGGCATTGCATCTGCCTTGCGCTTATGATCTATTACAGCGAACATATTGTCACCCCAGAGGGCCTGCGCAGAGGCTATCTCGAGATTGAACAGGACCGTATCCTAGCCCTTCATCCGGATTACGAAGGACCATTCATTGATTATCGTGATGCTATTATTCTTCCTGGATTCATTGATATCCATATCCATGGATGGGGGACCGGATCTCTTATTTATGACAAGTCAGCAGACAGCTTGCATGCTATGGCCCGCGATCTGGTTCAAGAAGGTGTTACAGGCTTTCTGGGAACAACATTTACCGATACCCAGGAAGCCATTGAAGCCATGATCAGTGCCGGCAATGCAGTATACTGCCGTCAAGACAGCGGAGCAACCCTTCTAGGGCTTCACCTGGAAGGACCCTTCATCAACCCTGAATATAAAGGTGTTCAGATTGAAACCTGCTGCCAGAAACCTTCCTTGGAATTAATGCAGCATTATCTGGAATGCCAGGCGATTGACGGGATGATTAAACTCATGACCATGGCCCCTGAACTAGAAGGCGCACAAAACCTCATCGCCTTCTCCAAAGCAAACGGAATTCAGATTTCAGCTGGGCATACAGGAGCAACCTTTGACGAAATCGCTGCATTGAAGGATACGGGTATCGGCGGTGTTACCCATATG
>CALNCD010000099.1 GCA_937874965.1 uncultured Erysipelotrichaceae bacterium
ATGTCCTGATCTTCGGTGAGGATGTCGGTAAGAACGGTGGTGTTTTCCGGGCAACGGATGGTTTGCAGGCCAAGTATGGTGCGGATCGTGTCTTTGATACACCATTGGCAGAATCCGGTATCGGCGGACTCGCGATCGGACTTGCGCTGGAAGATTATCGGCCGATTATGGAAATCCAGTTCTTCGGCTTTGTCTTTGAAGTCATGGATTCGATTGCCGGACAAGCCTCTCGGACACGTTATCGTATGGGTAATACATTAAACCTTCTAAATTATCCGAATGCATTTCCGGTGTATGATCCGCTCTCCATTTGGAGGCGGTGTTCATACACCGGAAATGCATTCGGATAATTTAGAAGGTTTAATGGCGCAAACGCCTGGTCTTAAGGTGGTCATTCCAAGTAATCCTGCAGATGCAAAAGGATTATTGTTGGCAGCGATTGAGGATAATGATCCGGTCGTCTATCTGGAACACATGAAACTTTACCGTTCCTTTAAAGAAGAAGTACCGGAGGGCTATTATACGGTTGAACTTGGAAAAGCCAATGTTGCCCGTGCTGGTACTGATGTCACGGTCGTGACGTATGGAGCCATGGTTCGTGAAGCCTTGAAAGCTGCCGAAACATTGGCGGGCGAGAATATATCCGTGGAAGTGATTGACCTTCGGACGGTTTCTCCGATTGATTATGAAACGATTCAGGCTTCAGTAGCCAAGACAGGGCGGCTTGTCGTTGTTCAAGAAGCCCAGCGTCAGGCAGGTGTCGGAGCAATGGTCATGGCAGAAATTGCTGAGAAAGCTATTCTGACTTTGAAAGCTCCGATCGGACGGGTTGCAGCGCCTGATACGGTTTTCCCTTTTGGTTTGGCAGAGCATGATTGGTTGCCCAATGAACAAGATATCGTGAATAAAGTGCGTGAAATCGCTCAGTTTGATTAGGAGGTCATTATGTCATTTACATTTAAAATGCCGGATGTCGGTGAAGGCATCGCTGAAGGTGAAATTGTCCAATGGTTCGTCAAGGAAGGGGAGACTATCGCTGAAGATGCGCCCTTGCTAGAAGTTCAAAATGATAAGCTGGTCCAGGAGATTCCGTCTCCGCGCAGCGGCGTTGTTTCCAAGATTCTATTGGAAGCAGGAACAACGGCTCAAGTCGGTCAGGATCTTGTCATCTTTGATGGCGAGCAGACTGACACTGCGGCGGTCCAGACTGAAAAAGCTGCGGAAGAACCCGTTTCAGCACCTTCGGGATCATCATCATTTATCTTTAATATGCCGGATGTCGGTGAAGGTATCGCTGAGGGCGAGATTGTTCAGTGGTTTGTTAAAGCAGGAGACACCATTGCTGAAGATGCACCCTTGCTTGAAGTTCAAAACGATAAACTGGTACAAGAAATTCCTTCTCCGGTCAGCGGAACGATTACCAAGATCCTGATTGAGGCTGGAACAACCGCTCAGGTCGGTAATCCGTTAGTTGAAATAGCCCTGAGTGCACCGGGTTCTGCCCCTGCTCCTGCTGCTTCTGCACAGCCAGCTCCAGTGTCAAGTGCTACTGTGGCAACGCAGTCGTATTCTGAAAACTCTATTGCGGGACGTGTTCTCGCCATGCCGAGTGTTCGCCAGTACGCCCGTGAAAAAGGGGTTGATTTAACCTTGGTCAAGGCAACAGGGAAAAACGGCCATATTCGCAAAGCGGATATTGACAGTTTCTTGACTTATCCAACTGCTCCTGTGAAAACTGCGGTCGCTGTAGCAGCGGCAGCGGTTCCAGAGGCTGAAGCGAAGCCAGTGGTAAAAACCGCAGCTCCTGTCGCAACAACCGGTGAGGTTACGCGTGAGAAAATGAGCGTTACTCGACGGGCGATTGCGAAAGCAATGGTCACCAGCAAGTCATTGGCACCGCATGTGACATTGTTTGACGAAGTGGAAGTGTCCGCATTGGTTGATCATCGTCAGAAATACAAGGGGTTAGCGCAAGATCAGGGCATTAAACTCACGTATTTGGCATATGTCACGAAGGCTTTGGTCAGTGTTGTGAAGAAGTTCCCTGCTTTGAATGCTTCAGTGGATGACGCGACCCAGGAAATCGTCTATAAGCACTACTACAACATCGGGATTGCGGTGGATACACCTCATGGTCTGTATGTGCCGAATATCAAGCAAGCTAATACGAAGAATATCTTCACGATTGCTTCGGAAATCAGTACAGCAGCCACAGCAGCCAAGGATCAGACCTTGAGCGGAGCGGATATGCGTGATGGCACGATTACCATCAGCAACATCGGATCAGCTCGCGGCATGTGGTTTACACCGATCATCAATTATCCGGAGGTCGCGATTCTTGGACTCGGAAGTTTAGCGAAGAAACCGATTGTCTTGGAAAACGGTGAATTGGGTGTTGGTCAAGTCTTGAGTCTTTCCTTGAGCTTTGATCATCGGATCATTGATGGTGCAATGGCTCAGAATGCAATGAATGAACTGAAGCGGCTTTTAAATAATCCAGAACTGCTTCTCATGGAGGGTTAATCGGTATGGTAGTTGGTAATATGACAATGGAACTCGATACAGTTGTTATCGGTTCAGGGCCTGGGGGCTATGTCGCAGCGATTCGGGCAGCTCAATTAGGTCAGAAGGTTGCGATTATTGAGAAGGATTACATCGGCGGGGTCTGTCTGAATGTCGGGTGTATTCCATCCAAGGCATTGATCAATGCGGGACATCGCTATCAGGAATCGTTGGATTCCAAGACTTTCGGTATCCATACTGAAGGTGTCAGTATTGATTTCAAGCAGACCCAGAAGTGGAAGGATGAGAAAGTAGTCCGTACATTGACGAAAGGTGTGGAAGGATTGCTGAAGAAGAATAAGGTTTCCATTATCCGGGGGACAGCCTTCTTCAACGATACTCATGAATTACGTGTGGTCAACGGTGATGAGGCTCAGTCCTACACGTTCAAGCATGCGATTATTGCGACGGGAAGCCGTCCGATTGAAATCAAGGGATTCAAGTTCGGCCAACGGATTATTGATTCAACCGGAGGACTAAGCTTACAGGAAATTCCGAAGAAGCTGGTTGTTATCGGCGGTGGTTATATTGGTTCGGAGCTGGCTGGCGTTTATGCGAATCTGAACAGCGATGTCACTATTCTGGAAGGCGCTCCTTCAATTCTTCCGGCTTTTGATGCGGATATGACGAAATTGGTTGTCGATGATTTCAAGAAGAAGAATGTGACGATTATTACCGGTGCCAAAGCCAAGCAGGCTGTTGAGACCGAAGAAGGTGTCCAAGTAACTTATGAAGTGGATGGCAAAGATGTCACAATTGATGCTGACTATGTGATGGTTACGGTCGGCCGCCGTCCGAATACGGATGATCTGGGCTTGGTTGTTGCCGGTGTGGAAGTGAATGAGCGAGGAATCATCCCTGTCGATAAGCAAGGCAGAACCTCAGCGAAGCATATCTATGCAATCGGCGATGTTACTCCAGGATTGGCCTTGGCTCACAAGGCGAGCTACGAAGCAAAAATTGCAGCAGAAGCGATTTCCGGCCAAGCGGCGGAGATCGACTATGTGGCAATTCCGGCTGTATGCTTTACTGATCCTGAACTGGCTACGGTGGGATTGAGTGAGCGTGAGGCAAAAGAGCAAGGAATTGATGTGA
>CALNCD010000100.1 GCA_937874965.1 uncultured Erysipelotrichaceae bacterium
ACAATTAGCGGAACAAAATGTACCCAAGCCTGTAACCGTGGATGACCAGCTTGCCCTAATGGAGAAATCCTACCAGAATTATCATTTTGAAGAGCATTTCAGTGAGGGGCAAATTAAATTTGATTATCAGTTGAAGTCAGGGTTCGCGACAACCCGGAATGCCATCCGTCTGCTCCAGGAATTAGCGTACCCGGAATCCGTCATCAACGAAGCAAAACAACTGGCGAATACCTTTGAAACTACTTCAAGTTGGCCGATTCTAGATTTTGAGGATCCGGATCAAGAGCATATAGAGAAGCGTTGAACCAGCCAAGGCCTGCATACTGCTGTTTCGTTTCAGATAGATAAGGGCACAGACACTTATGCTGATCAGCCCAGAAACCCAGTTCTGACGAATATCCAGCATCACATACACCACCAGAACAACCACAATAGCGCTCGGAAGAACCCGTCCGAGATATTGGATAAGGGCTGGTGTTTTTTTTGCCCCGATTACTACAAAGGGAATAAAACGCAAGACGATGGTTACCCCGGCCATAATCGCGATGATGATAAACTGCTGGACTGTCATCGGTTTTCACCTTCAATCCAGCGACGGCCTGCAATCAGAAACACGGATACCAGAAGCAGGCTGACCAGCAGATAATAATCCTTAGGAATGCTGAAAGCGCAGATAACCGCAATGAGTGCACTGCCGACAATATGGATATAACGGGTATTCTTCTTGACCTGATCAATGGTCAAGACGACAAACAAGGCAATCATCGCAAAGGAAACACCCGTGGTTTCAAAGGGTAAAATATACCCGAGAATAACCCCGATGAATGTCCCGGCAACCCAGCTCAGCAGGTTCAAAGCTGAAATCAGATTAACGACGGTATTCTCATCAAACTGCTTGGGAATTGTAATTGTGGACAAGAGCGAGAACGTCTCATCTGTCAACGCGAAAATCGCAAACCAGCGCATTTTACGAAAAGGCTTATACTTATCCACAAAGGCCAGTCCATAGAAAAGGTGGCGGACATTCACAAACAACGCCACCATGAAAACACTCAGGTAAGAAACCGGCGTATTCAACACGTCCAAGCCGATAAATTCCAGCGTTCCGGAATAGATGGTCAGATTCATGAGCTGAGCAACAAAGAGGTTGACGCCTTGATCCAGGGCAACCAATCCAAAAGCAATACTGACCAGAAAATACCCTGCCATAACCGGCAAGGCCTGTTTAACTGAATAGCGAAGCATTTCCCTCTGCATGCACACATCCCCCGTTTTTTTCTACATTATACGGTTACTTTGCCCTTTTCGCAAGGTCATCCATGCAGGTATAAAAGGCTTTTTGGTCAACCTGGTCAACTACATCGACAATCCGGCCATGCTCACTGATTGAAATTTTCCCATGGGTAGGATACTGCGTCGAAACAGTTACCTTGACTTGCTTGGTTTTGACCAGGTCAGGATAACCCATCGCAAGGGTTGTCAGTACATCCCAGAAATAATATGTTGAATTGTTCTCGATAAACCGCAAAGGCGGTACATTGGCATAGCATTGTGCCAAGAAATCAAAGCCAGGATTGGCTTGCATAGCCCAATGATGGCGTATTTTATCCGTTAGCGGAACCTGATCCGTGCTTTCCAGGGAAACCATGGTGATGGCAATGGAACTATCAAAGACCTGCTTCACTGCCTGCGAATCCCAGAAAGCATTCCACTCTGCGCTGCCATCATGTTCATAATCATCAACGTTTCCTCGCTCTTTGAGCGTACCGCCCATCCAGTAAAGGCGCTCGATTTTAGAAACGATGGATGGATCAAGAGCTAAAGCCCGCGATAAGTCTGTCAGTGGACCCGTAAAAAGGAGGGTCATCGGTTCTGCAGCAGCATGCAAGACTTGTACAAGGTGATGATGAGCCGGCTGCTCGTCGACATCCACTGCGGGAAGATCCGCATGATTCAAGCATGCTAAAGCATCTGCTGAAAACGAGAACATCCGCCAGTCACTCGGAAACGGATGCTCCGCTCTCGAATCAGAAGCTGCCACAGAGACAGGATTTTGGCTCAGAAAACGATTCAGAATCTTACGGGTTGCGCTGAGTCCCGGAATCAGATATCCGTCAGCAGGGATGACAGAAACCCCTGAAAGATGAACATGGGGCATCTGGGTTAGAAAAAACAAGGATGTAAAGTCATCAGTATTGGCATCATGGTTGAAATAGACATTAAGCATACAGTACCTCCTGGGACTACTATACGGTATTTTAAGCATCATTCCTAAAGCCATGCCCACAAAAAAAGCCTTTCGGCTTAATTATTGACAGGATGATGGGCCGGAAAACTATCCATCGTCAACGGCAGAAGCTCATACCCGTTATCCAGACAATACCGGATGATCCGTTCCAAAGCATCCCGGGTCTGCGGTTTGATATCATGCATCAGAACCACATTGCTGTGATTCTTGCTGAGATGCTTGGTCACATTGCTGAAAACCTGATCAGGGCTCTTGGCACCGCCGGCATCTTCAGAAGAGACATTCCAGTCAAAGTACTGGTACCCTTTCTCCCGGACCTTAACGACCAGTTCACTCATGATTCCCTTGCAGTATTCAGCACTGATGCCATTTGAACTCCCGCCAGGAAAACGAATCAGAGTCGAACGGACGCCAGTGACTCTGAACACCCGATCCGAAATCTTATTCAAATCATTGAAGTACGCATCCACGGATGCATACACTTCATTGTATTTATGGGTATAGGTATGCAAGGCAATCGTATGTCCTTCATCGAACTCACGCTTCAGAAGTTGGTCGGGACCTGCGCCGGTCACAAAAAACGTTGCTTTCACGCCATACTTGCTGAGCGTGTCCAGAATTGACCCTGTTGTTTCACCATTCGGACCATCATCAAAGGTCAGGTAGACCACACCTTTTTTCTCAACGGCCTTCGCCTGAACCAAAACCGTCCGCTTCACTTCGGCCGAATTTCCCGCCTGATCCGTTGCACGATAAACAAGCTCATACGTTCCAACCTGTGAAACATCCACGCTGCCGCTGACTTGAACCTTGCTTTGAATATCCTGATCCACATTATCGGTTACAGTAACTCCAGGATCAGTAAACGTCTCATTCACAAACAATGTCATGTTGGAACTTCCATTCAACTCAATGACAGGGGCACTTAGATCCTTAATCACGATTTTCCGAAAAGTATCCTTATGAAAAATCAGCCACTGATAGGAATAGCGCAGTTCCTGTTCACCAAGGACAGAACTGTCAACGGGTGTATCGGAGTAAATCAATTCCTGGTGGCTCACTTTCCCATTCAGATAGACCTGAGCTCCAGGATCTTCGTACATCGCTTGATAATCCAAGGTAACCATAGGCTCCCCAACCAGTTTCAATGAAAACTGATTTTGATAGAAGAAACCTAGAGCAGCCAGGGCTACGATAAGCACGAGAAAAAGAATGATGACAGCTCTAATTTTTTTCTGTAGTGTATTCATGCAACCTGACCCCTCTTTCACTTCTATTATACCGTGATTTCACCAAACTATCACATGATTCTTCTTAAGATTCATGAATTTAGGCAATCCCACAGCATTCTCATCATTTTCCCATTCCATTCACGCGTTGCGGCCTTATAATAATGATACATTATTCTAGCAATTCCATAAGAATAAGCGTAAACTAGGGATAGATGGAGGGATTTTGATGAATCAAGACTATTATGCGATTCTCGGACTGGAGAAATCCGCAACCAGTGATGATATAAAAAAAGCCTATCGCAAACTTGCGATGCAATATCATCCTGATGTCAATAAGACGGCAGGTGCCGAAGCAAAAATGAAAGAAATCAATATTGCTTACGAAACCCTCAGTGACCCTCAGAAAAAACAATCCTATGACCTTTATGGCACGAATACCCAAAGCACACAAAGCGCTTATCAATCCGGCTATACCCAGCAAGGCTATGGTGATATGGATGATTTTCTGCGTGCCTTTTTCCAGCAGCAGCAAACCTATTACCAGCAGCAGAGTTCACAACGTCAACGCCAGCAACAGCAACAACCGCAACGGACATCGTTGTTTGTCCGCTTCTTCCAATACCTGCTGTTTCTGAGCATCCTTCAGTTTATCTTCAGCCTGTTTGTCCATTAAAAAGCCAGTGGCTTTTTTCTTTTGGCATTTGTATTCTCAATGCATTTTAAGTAAAATAGAAGCAATGAAGCGAGGTAGGACATGGAAAACATCAAAGAGGCCGTCGGAAGTGCTCAAACCGAATTGAACCGTATCGTTTATGAAGTCGAAAAAGTAATTATCGGAAAAGAATCTCTGATCAAGACAACCCTGGCGGCCTTGCTTGCCAATGGACATGTGCTCTTTGAAGATACACCCGGAATCGGGAAAACCATGCTGATTAAAGCTCTTGCCCGATCCATTGATCTTAAATTCAGCCGTATTCAGTTTACACCGGACCTGCTGCCTTCTGATATCCTGGGCGTTTCCATCTATAATATGGAATCCCACCAGTTTGAATTCAGAAAAGGACCGATTTTCGCTCAGATCATCCTTGCGGATGAGATTAACCGGACAACTCCGAAAACTCAGGCAGCATTGCTTGAAGCAATGTCTGAGCACCAGGTAACCATGGATGGGACCTCCTATCCTCTTTCAGATTTGTTCTTTGTTCTCGCGACGCAGAATCCCATTGAATATGAAGGAACCTTTCCTCTGCCGGAAGCACAGCTGGACCGTTTTCTGGTGAAGTTAACCATCGGGTACCCGACCTTTGATGAAGAACTGGCCTTGATGACCGGAGAAGATACCGCCTTGAAGCTCACTCATATTCAGCCTGTCATGAGCTGGGAACGTCTCAGTGCACTCAAAGCACTGGTTGACCAGATTTTTGTCGATACTGCCGTCGTAAAATATGCCCTGCGATTAGTTGAAGCAACCCGGAATCACCCTAAAATCGCGCTTGGCATTTCCCCGCGCGGATCATTAGCTTTCCTGAAAATGGCCCGGGCAATGGCACTTCTGGATGGCCGCAGCTATTGCACACCCGATGACTTCATCAATTTGGTTACGCCGGTCTTCTCTCACCGGATTCTGCTTAAAACCAAATACAGCCAAGATCAGCACTCAACCCAAGCCATTCTCAACGAAATCATCAGTTCGGTGAGTGTTCCCGTGCGCGCATGAGAGGAAGACGTCTCTATTTTTCCTCCCTTCTCAATAATCTGCTATGGGTACTCACCCTTTTGGGGGCACTCTATTTTGCCCTGACCTTCAACCTTAAGCTCGGCTGGATTGTCCTGTACTTCCTGGCCGGTATCTATGGCGTAAACATCATTACCCTGCTTTATCCGATTGCCCCCATTGAAACCATCAATGACGAGCCCCTGGACATCGATGCCAATCAGCCCAGCTTCACCTTGGCATTCCAGCTGAAACATCGTCAATATGATCCGCATTCCTTGCAAGCAACCCTGCGTGTTCCCCATACATCCATCGTCTTGGAAACCTTGGAATGCCGCTATGACCATGATCAGCTGCTCCTTGCTTTTCCAACCGATATCCTTGGACGCGGCGTTTATCCGAATGCCCGGCTGACCCTGGTCTATTCCGACCGCTTTGGCATGTTCAAGCGCCGTCGGTCCATACTGCTCACCTCACCTCTTATCGTCAGCCCGCAATTGCGTCCAGAACTCGATGAGCCTTTCAACATCCTGTATCAGAACATCCGGCGCATTCCGTTGAGTCTGAGCGGCAGGAAGACCTTCGACCTCAAGAATATCCGTAAATATCAATCCGGGGATCACTTCAAACTCATCGACTGGAAAAGCACTTCCAAATCCAATGTTTTGATGTCCCGGGAATTAGAAGATGAACATCAGATGGATACTGATATCCTCTTTATGGCTGATAACCAGGGAGGCTTTGAAGAAGCCCTGTCATTTTTCTATACCATTCAGAAAACAATGGATCTGACATCCTGGTCCATGCTGGATGATGAGGGAACATTGGCTGCTTCCATTCCTATGAACTTTGCTGCCTTGCAGCCCTATACTTCACTGTCATCGCTGATCCAGACACTGCATAATACGCAACAGTCTACCCATCGAAAGATAATCATCACCAATACACTGCATGATGAACTGACGGCATTTCTCACTCAAGACCCTATTATGAATCATACCTTCGTGATTGTCTATTCCGGCACAAACCTGCCTGAACTGAAATACCAGGTTTCCCGTTTTGCTTCGAATCGAGGTCCTTCCCGATGAGTCAATGGCGTAAACTTGCCCTTGCCGGGCTTTCCTTTCTCTTCACTTACAGTATTCTCACCCAGTTTATGGCATCCACTACCATGAGCAATGCAATGCCCTTAACGCTTTTCATCGCGCTGGGAACAGTGATTCTCACATTTGTCAACCGCTATCGATTCAGTATTCCCTTGCTTGCCCTCGCCCTGCTTTTCTGCCTTTATCAATACTTCGGCGAAGGACTCTCCATAACGGCCTGGCTCGCTGTCTTTACCCGTGAAATCACGGAAGCGACCAGTCTCCTGTTAAGCCGGAATGCCAGTTACTTCCCGAACTCTTTAGGATTTACCCTCATCGGTGTCTTCTTTGCCTCTTTACTTATCATGCTGATTCGCCTGAAACACTGGAAGACTCCTTTTATCCTTGGATTAATCTATACCTTTGTCTTGATTGCCTTGAACCTTTCGACATCCCTGCGGCCTATTCTGACCCTGTTAATCACCAATTTCCTGATTGCCGGACTCGTCCAGCCGAAGCGCTCATTGCCTTCCTTGGTAATTCCGATTCTCGTCGTCGCCTTAATCAGTGCGAATATCCCGACAGCACTGCCGATGCTTCAGCATTCCATTGAATCTTCGACCATCGACCTGCGTAATTCACTTGCCAATGCATTGTTCAAGAAACTCCAGGAAATCGGTTCATCAACAGGAATCACGCTTTCGACAGGATTCAGTGAAAACGATACACAGCTTGGAGGACCAATCAACGAAGACAACACAACGGTCTTCACTGCCCAGCAAACAGAACCCCATTATTGGAGGATTGAAGCCAAAGAA
>CALNCD010000101.1 GCA_937874965.1 uncultured Erysipelotrichaceae bacterium
AGAAAGGAAACGCGCCGGAAGAACACAAAATCTTACGGCTATTCAGGAAACCTCAGATTGCCCTGATGATCAAGCGGTGCAATGATTTTGGAGCGGGCGGGGTCAGTGTAGCCGTCGGTGAGCTGGCTGAAGGGCTGCGTATTGACCTTAGCCAGGTTCGTCTGAAATATTCAGGCTTGAATGCGACTGAAATCGCGATTTCAGAATCCCAGGAGCGCATGGCTGTCGTCCTTGAACAGAAGGATGTTGCTGCATTTATCCAAGCCGCCGAGGCAGAAAATCTGGAAGCGTATCCGGTTGCGACGGTAACCGAAAAGAAACGGCTTGTCATGGAGTGGCGTGGACAGGTTGTGGTTGATCTGGATCGCCAATTTCTGGACAGTGCTGGTGTTCGCGGGCATGCAGACGTTCATGTCAATGCCCTTAAATCCAAAAATAATCCGTTTGTTCTGAGGGATAAGCTCTCAAAGGAGCAGTTGATCGGGATTATGGGTGATCTTCACCATGCTTCTCAGAAAGGGCTGATTGAAACCTTTGACAGTACTATAGGAGCATCCACGGTCCTAATGCCACTGGGAGGTGTCTTGCAGTTAACACCGGCCAATGCCAGTGTCCAGAAATTTCCGGTCCTGAATGGAGAAACCACGACCTGTTCTGTTTTGAGTTACGGATTCATTCCTTCGGTTTTCGCCTATTCATCCTACCTGGGCGGTCAGTATTCAATTGTTGAAAGTCTTGCGAAAACAGTCGCGGTCGGCGGCAATTATCGTACTGTTTACCTTTCGCTGCAGGAATACTTCGGCAAGCTTGAATCAAATGCCGAAAAATGGGGGAATGTCTTTCAGGCATTGCTGGGTGCCTACAAAGTGATGCGATCCCTGGACTTAGCAGCGATCGGGGGAAAAGACAGCATGAGCGGTACGTATCAGGAGATAGATGTAATTGATACACTCATCAGCTTTGCCTGTTCTCCGCAATCCGTTGATACGATTATTTCCCAAGAACTTAAAAAAGCAGGTCACTATCTCTATCTTGTGGATTGTCCACGTCTGAGCGACGGGCAGGTCGATTCTGCTAAACTTGCAGCGCAATTTGACCAGGTTCATGAAGGAATTGCGGGCAAGCAGATTGTGAGTGCAATGACCTGTGATAGCGGGTCTATCCTGACGACATTGATTACGATGGCCAGCGGCAATGATCTGGGATTCGCGATAACGGGTGATGAAGGGATGCTCAATGCCCTGGCAGCCGGCTCGATTCTGGTTGAATCGGCTGAACCATTGAATCACTTCAGTGCTTTGGGAAGGGTTCATCCGGATCGTTACATGGTTAACGGTATCGACTATCCAAAGGCTCTGATTCAGAATGCATTCCGGCATGGGCTTGATTTTATCTATCCGACCGAAGCAGTGACATCACGGATAGCAGTTCCCTTAGCCCGATGTGAGACCCGGACGACGTCCTTGCCCGATGAAGCCATTGAGCATATTCAGGTTTTAGTCTTGGTCTTCGAAGGCATCAACTGCGAGTATGACAGCGCCAGGGTATTCAGGAACCTCGGTGCGTCTGTACAAGAATTTATTTTCCTGAATCAGACTCCAGCACAAATCGAGTCATCAATCCGGGGCTTGGAACAGGCAATAGCCTCGGCCCATATTCTGTTTTTCCCGGGTGGATTTTCCAGCGGTGATGAACCTGATGGAAGTGCGAAGTACATCGTAAATGTTCTTCGGCAACCGCGGATCAAGCAAGCAATTGCAGCTCATCTGGCGAAGAAACGCTTGATTCTTGGCATCTGCAATGGATTTCAGGCATTAGTGAAATCAGGGTTGATTCCCTATGGCGAGGTCCGGGATTCCAATGAAGGCGGATTGACATTATTCCGAAATGATATCGGACGGCATGTATCCACGATGGTCAACCCTGTGGTCAGTTCAGTGAAGTCACCATGGTTGGCACAGATGGATGTTGGTGACGTCTATCGGTTGCCGGTTTCTCATGGCGAGGGCAAAATCAGCGGAGATCCTGAGCTTCTTCAGCGTTGTATCCGTGAGGGTCAGGTGGTGTTTCAGTACAGTAATGCCCAAGGTGAACCAAGCATGTCTGCGTTAATCAATCCTAACGGCTCGTATCAGTCCATTGAAGGGATGGTAGCTCATGAGGGACTTATTCTAGGGAAGATGGGACACAGTGAGCGGGTCATGCCATCGACCTATAAAGGGTTTGAATGTGAATTGCAGCCTATATTTGCTGCAGGAATCGCTTATTTCAGGAGGAAAAACGGATGAAACAAGAATTAATCTATGAAGGAAAAGCAAAACAGCTGTATGCCAGTTCAAATCAGGGTGAAGTGATTATCCATTATAAAGATGATGCCACCGCCTTCAACGGCATCAAGAAAGCATCAATCGAGAACAAAGGAATCCTGAATAACGCCATCAGTACTCGGATCTACCGTTATTTAGGAGAACATGGCATTCGAACCCATTATCTCGAAACATTGAATGAAAGCGATCAGCGCTGTCTTGCGGTTACAATCATCCCGCTGGAAGTCATTGTCCGCAATGTTGCGGCCGGTTCTTTTTCCAAGCGTCTTCAGGTTGAGGAAGGGACACCTTTGCAGCATGTTGTCTTTGAACTCTGCTACAAGAATGATGACTTAGGGGATCCGCTTATCAATGATGATCATGCATTGGCCCTTGGTATTGCGACCGAAGCAGATCTTGCGCAAATCCGCGCGATGACTTTTTCCATTAATCAGCTCTTGATTCAATTGTTTCTGCAGTGCTCGATCGAATTGATTGATTTCAAGATTGAGTTCGGGAAGACCGCATCCGGTGAGCTGGTCCTTGCCGATGAGATATCACCGGATAGTTGCCGGCTTTGGGATATGGAATCCCATGAAAAATTGGATAAGGACCGCTTTCGCAGGGATCTGGGAAAGGTTCAGGAAGCCTATCAGGAAATACTGGATCGGCTGATCGGAGTTCTGGACAAGTGATTGAAGTGATGGATGATCGTCAGTTGCATGAAGAGTGCGGTGTTTTCGGGCTTTATAACGTTGAGGATGCTGCGCAGCTCACATTCTATGGCTTGCATGCCATGCAGCATCGTGGACAAGAGGGTGCAGGGATTATCACTTCAGATGGAACGCAGCTTTGGGGGTATAAGAATGAGGGTCAGGTTCGATCAATCTTCAATGAAGAGAATCTTGGCAAACTTAAAGGGAAGGCTTCGATAGGTCATGTCCGTTATTCCACTCAAGGCGGTGGGGGTTTGATGAATGTTCAACCTTTCCTGTTTCGTCATTCCACGGGTGATTTCGGATTGTGCCATAATGGGAACATTGTGAATTCCGCCCAGCTGAAGGATTACTTGGAAGCTCAGGGGTCTATTTTCCAATCCACTTCAGATACAGAAATCTTTGCTCATCTGATCAAGAAGAATAATCGGATGGAGCGTCTGGAGGCAATCAAAGAGGGTTTGATGTATCTGGAGGGGGCGTATGCTTTCTTGATTCTCAGTGCTGAGGGTCTTTATGCCATGCGAGATAAAAACGGATTAAGGCCATTGTCTTTGGGCCGTATCGGCGCAGGCTATGTGGTCAGCTCCGAGACGTGCGCGT
>CALNCD010000102.1 GCA_937874965.1 uncultured Erysipelotrichaceae bacterium
GATTGCTGTTTCTTTTATCCGAATAATGACTTCTTCTTTTGTCATATGTGTTCCTCCTATTCAATTAGATGTCTAATCCTTTTCTAAGATTTGTGATGGTATCCGGAGCAATCGCTTCAATATGGTTAATGATGTATGCAAGGCTTTCGCTCTTCATCATTCCTAATGTTTCCATCAAAATCGGCATATTTACACCTGTGAAACATTCAACGTGATGGTTGCCTTTTAACTCTTCAATCGCCAGAGCCGTCATGTTATAGGGCGATCCCGCTATAATATCGACGAAGATCAGAACATCCTCTTCTGCTTGTCTCACATAATCAACAATATCGAGCATCAGTTTATCTGGGCTATCTGCAGGATAGAGTTCCAGCGTTCCAATTTGGTCACATGTCTCGCCAAAAAACATGCGTGCACTCTCTTTCATCGCACCTGCTAAAGGGCCATGCGATACAATTAACAGCTTCATCCTCTACCCCTTAACTGAACTTTGCATACGCATCTGCAAAGGGATACTTCGCATCTTCTGGGATAGGCTGAAGATATACTGTTACTCCAGCATCGCTGATTATTTTCAGTTCCTCAGCTTCTGGCCTGGACATTACAACATTCTTGAAGATATTCTTTTTATCGCCAGAACCCTCAATTCCGCCCACTTGCAATGCTGGATATCCGATACCAGCTTGATGGGCCTCAAGGGCAGTCCTTGTATTTTTGAATAGAATCATGTAGTTCTTTGCTGGAAATAAATCCTCTTTCCACAACTTAGCGGCATCCTCAATCGTATAAACCAAAACTTCAACGCCCGCAGGGGCGACACCCAATAATATTTTCTTAAGAATCGGGCTCTTCGCAGACCGATCATCGACGACAACGATGGCCTGAATTTGATACTCAGCAACCCACCGAGTCATTACTTGCCCATGAATAAGCCTGAAATCAATCCGTGTTAACATTAAGTGTGACATATTTTCTCCTAATAGCGTTTTGCTATTTCAACGAACCGTCTTGCACGTTCGGTCAATGTCGCAAAGTCATTCGCTTCCCTTAATTTCTTATCGACAAGCTGACTGCTGATTCCTGCACCTTTAAATCCAAGGTTCAGGTACTCTTCAAGACTTTCTTCTGTAACACCAACTGTTGCGAGATACTTCACATGATGCAATGGCGCATAGATATCTTTGCAATACTTCATCCCCAGAGTACCAGCCGGGAATAATTTAATGAAATCCGCTCCACATTCATCAGCCGCGACAATCTCAGTGGGTGTCATCGCTCCCGGAATTGAAACCATTCCCAGTTCCTTTGTAGCCTTGACAAGAACCGGATTAAGATGAGGGGAAACCAAAAACTTTGCGCCCGCCTCATACGCATTAGCGACATGTTCATAAGACATGACTGTACCAACACCAAGGGTTAATTCTTCTTTAAAAACTGTATTTAAATGTTGAATATTGGTTTTGATCGTATGAAGCGTATCTGGATCCGCCGGATCATATGTTATTTCAAAGCATCGAATTCCGCCTTCGTACAACGCTTCAGCAAGTTTGACGAGTTCACTCCCATAGATTCCTCGAGTAATAACCATGATTTTTTCTTTTTCAATTGTTTGAATAACTGCCTCTCTTGACATATTCACTTACCTCCTAGAGTTTATTGACAGGTTCTTTATGTTCTGAAACACGATAAATATCATCCATGACTTTGCGATTCATTGCTTTCATGCAGGTGAGATTGTAGATTGCTGAATGGGGCGTAATAATCACATGGTCTGAATGAAGCAATGGGTGATTGGCATAGGCTGGCTCGATATGCATGACATCTGCCCCATAGCCAAAGAGGTGTCTGTTCTGAATTGCTTCGAAAATCGCGTCTTCGTCCACAAGATCTCCCCTTCCTGTATTGACAAGGATCGTATGGCTTCGAATTCGCGAAATCGCTTGATAATCAATCAAATGATACGTGTCATCATTCAATGAAGCATGCAATGAGATGAAATCTGAGTTTTCCAGCAGTTCATTCAAACTGCATTTCAGTGCTCCGAAACTCGTAATATCGTTTTCACTGATGTTCGGGTCATAAACAAGAATTCTGTTGTTGAAACCATATTTCATTATTTCTGCGAATCGTTTCCCAATATTTCCGAATCCAATAATCCCAGTCGTTGCATGAGATAGCTGTACGCCCATAATACGCTCTCTATGACTGTTCCATTCCCCGCTTGCTACCATTTGACGGGCAACCAGAACATTCTTTGCCAGTGCACTGAGCAACGATAATGCCTGTTCAGCAACAGCGTCGACTTCAATGGAATTTGGCATGTTGGTGACAACAACGTTATAGGCATGAGCTGCATTGACATCTATATTATTAATACCGATTCCATGCCTCGCAATTAATTTAACTGAGGTATTATGCCTAAAGAAATCTTCATTGAAGAATGGATAATTTCCAAGTAGAACATACTGATAATCTGCGAGAATTTCAGCCAATTCCAGCCCGGATGTTTCGGCACTCAACTGCATTTTCGTTACAGGTCCGATCTTTTTCTCCAGCTCCTCAATATGTTCTGGAAACTCTCGCCCAAAACTCGTGATATTAATGACAGCAATGTTTTCCATTACCTGCTTGCCTCGTTCACGATGACTCTCGGTTTCATCCCCTGTTCCATCAGATAGATGTCTTCCATTACTTTTTGATCCATTTCCCGGATACATTGCTCGTTGTAAACACCGACGTGCGGGGAGAATACTGCATTAGAGACATGTAACAATGGATGACTATGATTCATCGGTTCTTCACGTGATACATCTGCGCCATAAAATCCGATTTCTTGCTTGCTTAATAATTCAGCAAGAGCATCTTCATCAATCAAGCCTCCACGAGCCGTATTGATGAGTATCGCTGATTTACGGATTAAGCTAAGGTTCGATTGATTTAACAGGAAGCGATTATCCTCGGTTAAATTGCAATGCAGGGAGATGAAATCAGATTCCTGAAGCAATGTTTCGAGGGAAACTTTAAAGTATCCAAAATCTTCAATCTCCTCCTTTGATTTAAAAGGATCATAAACCAGAATATGATTCTGAAATCCTTTATGCATAATTTCCGCAAACCGTGTCCCAATATTACCCAATCCGATAACACCAGTAACTTTCCGGGTAAGCTGAACACCCATAAGGCGAGAACGTTCAATTGTCCATTGACGGTTATGCACCATTTCATTTGCTAAGACAAGTCTCTTTGCACATACGGTCAATAATGACAGCGCCTGCTCTGCAACAGCATCACGTTCAATAATCCCATCCATTTTACAAACATAGATTCCTTTATCTGCAGCAGCCTGAACATCAATATGATTAAAGCCGATTCCATGACGTGTTATTAACCTGATCTTCTTCTGCATATTGAAAAATGCTTTGTTCATCACAGGTGACGTTCCCATAATAATGTACTCACTGTCACCGATTATCGCCGCAAGATCACTTTCATTCACTAACGGGTCGACGGTAAAGCGCTCAACTTTGCCGACTTTTTCCTGCAGTTCCAGCAAATGTTCAGGGTAAGCACGTGCGAAACTGTTCACATTCAAAACTGCAACTTTTGTCATAGTAAGTTCTCCTCGATTTATAGTGAGACGCTCATTCACACTCAGGCCACTCTCACGATTTAAACAATAATTCGGTTTATAGATTAGGACGGATGATGCCCTGACTTCCATCCCTCTTTCAACGTAACTGAAATGGACAATCTACTGTTCTATCCGCCTACTTCCCGGAGCAATCAAACAGGTCGATATAATGTTCAATCTTGTTCTTGAATCCTTCGGCTAAGAGCAAGTACAAATTATAGACTTCATTCCCGGATAAATCCTTTGATACGAGATTTTCAATTGCTGCCCTTTTCAAATCGTTGGACAAGTTGATCTTGTTTATTCCTTCTCGGGCACAGCGTGCTAGATTTTCATCCCCGGTTCCGCTACCTCCATGAAGCACAAGCGGAATTGAGAGGGCATCTCTTAACGTATGAAGAAGTTCAAACCGGATTTCTGGCTTCCCTTTATAAACACCATGTGCTGTTCCGATAGCGACGGCCAAAGCATCCACTTGTGTTTCTTTGACAAACCGAATGGCTTCCTCAACTTGGGTCAATGCATTGTACCCATCGTGTTCATACTTATCACCTAATCCAACATGTCCCAATTCCGCCTCGACAGTTACACCCACTGAATGCGCAATGGCAACAAACGCTTTAACTTCTTTCACATTTTCATCAAAAGGAAGCTGAGAACGATCAATCATGATGTTGGTAAATCCTGCTCGCAAACCATGAATACAGTCAGAAAAAGTTTTGCCATGATCAAGATTCACGCATATTTTCATTGGTGAGCGAATCGCTAAGTCCTGGGCAATTCGCCCGAAGTACTCAATGTCCGGATTGGCAGTCGGGGTTACATTTAATATGATGGGTGATTTTCTATTTTCTGCGGCTGCTATTGCAGCCCGTAAATTGTGTTCATTATCAATGTTCGTTGCTGGAATTGCATAACCTTCATTTTTTGCTTTATGCAACAATTCATTCATATTCACTAACATTTATCATGTCCTCTTTTTCTATTTATATGAAATCAAGATTCTGAACTTATCTGGCTTACACGCTTCAGCAAATGCCTCGAATCCCTTTTCAAACGGAAATATACGATCTATGACAACAGACATCTCAATCAATTTGCTTTCAATCAATTTAACGGCACGTAAATTGTCCTCGATGGTCGGATTAAGTGTTCCGATAAATTCATATTCCTTACTATGAACTTTCCCAAAATCAACCGGAATTCCTTCGCTGGAATTCTGGGAACTGTACGCAATAAGCCTTCCGTAAGGAGCCAGCATATTCATTGCTTGCGTCCAAACTGTTGAAAATGGCACCGAATTTATCACAACGTCTGCTCCGAATCCGGTTAAATCCTTAATTTTGCCAAGAAGGTCATCATCGTTTGAATTCAGTGTGCATGCACCGAATTGCTTTGCCAAAAGACGCTTTTCTTCAGAAGGGTCAACAACGATGACATGCGCTCCTTTCAGTTGAGCCAGGCGCATTTGAAAGTATCCCATAATTCCGAACCCGATGATGACAACAGACTCTCCGAATTTGATTCTTGCCTTCTCTACGCTATGGATACAACACGCCAAAGGCTCAGTCAGTGCGGCATATTCAAACGGAATGTGCTTGGAAACTTTAATAAGCTGCCAGGCTGGAATGACGAGATACTCACTTAACCCGCCGCCTAATATCGTTCCGTTATACTTGACCCGTTGCGGCATTTTTGATTTGTTTATGCATTGGGTTCCTTTTCCGGTTCTGCAGAAATCACATTGGTTGCAATATCCTGACGTGAAAATTGCATGATTGCCCTCGCTGACATCAACAACTCCTCTACCCACTTTTTCAATGATTCCACTACACTCATGTCCTCCAAGAAAAGGGAGTGAATAACTTCTGGTTCCCAGAAAAGTTCTTCGATCAACCGTACAAAGCGAACACATCTTTGTCTTAAACAACACTTCGTAATCCCCGATTTCCGGCAACTCTAGCGTTTCAAAGCTTAGCGTATTTTTTGCGACAATCGTCAATGCTCTTGTTTCAGTCATGATGACTCCTGTTCTAAAACATAGCTGAAGAGATGACTCTTCAGCTATTGTTCATTATCCTAAGATTCCAAGTGCTCCGCCGACGAAGCCAACAACGAATAATACTAAGAGTACAAATGTAACTTTTTTCCCCTTTGATAATAACCAAAAGGCAAGCAATGTCACTAAGAGCGGCAATGCCTTAGGAACTATTTTATCCGCCAGTGTTCCTAAACTGATAACCCCAGTACTCAGGGTAAGTTTATAGACTGCACCCACAGAAACATACTTTACGATCATAGCCCCTAGACAGAACAGCCCGACAATTCCCAGAAAAGTTGTCACCGTCTTGATAAATCCACCTTCGAGGAAACGATCTACCGAGTCCATACCGAGCTTATACCCACGCATGAACATTGCATATGTTACAACAAAATCCAGAATTGTAACGCCGATGCCATATGCCCAAGCTCCCCAAACATAGCCTTCCATCGCCCAACCTAAGGTAATTGAAAGAATGATCGGTTTAATCAGTCCTGCCCAAACGGTATCACCGATACCTGCCAATGGACCCATCAATGCAGTCTTCAGTTCCGTGATGATCGATGCATCAAGCTCATTGCTATCATCTTTAGCAAGTCCTTCTTCAAGCGCAACGGCCATCCCTGGCAATACTGCTCCCCAACGCGGCTCAGTATTGAAGTACAGCATGTGGCGTTGAAGACCTTCCTTCATTTTTTCCTTATCATTCGGATACAGCTTTTCAAGAATCGGCCCCATAATAGTTGCCATTGCTCCAGCTTGAAGGCGCTGGTAGTTATACGTAAGATGAGATGTCATGTGCCAAAAGAAAGCAGCTTTCTGGACATCGCGTTTTGTAAGTGAACGTGTCGCTTGTGACATAACTACAAAGCCTCCTTCTCATTATCTTTGCCAAATCCCAGTTTGATAAGAATGACAGCCAAGCATACTCCGATAATGGCATAAAGCAGCAAATCAGTCATACCTGAATAAGCAGCAACACCAAAACCAAGAACAAAGAACGGCAGCAAATTCTTTTTGAACATAAACTTCATCAGCATCGCCATACCTAGAGCTAGGAGCATTTTCCCTACAGCTGTTAAACCAGACATAGCCCAAGTTGGAATTGCATTGATTAAAATCTGAATATACTCACTTCCAAAGTATGCAATCAAGAATACAGGAATTGCACGCAAGAACAGAACAACTGTTGGTCCGCCAAGAAACTGAAGTCTTCGAATTCCCTTCCAATCGCCCCGTTCAGCATAAGCATCCATCTTAACTGGAACCAACGAAGCAATTGTCATATATGCAACATGAACATAGTTTCCCAGAAGACCAATTGGAACCGCAAACGCAACTGCTGTTTCAATGGACATCCCGCCTTTAATCGCAACAAAGGTACCAAGTAATCCAGCCCAGTATAAGTCAGAGGCATTTGCACCTCCTGCACTGATCCACCCCAGGTAAGATGCGTTAATGGTTGCACCAATAATAACGCCCTCAACTGGTGCACCGTAAATCAAGCCAACCCAAAATCCTGCCATTACCGGCTCACGGAAAAAGTACCAATGGTAAGGCCCTTGTATTCCGTTTAATAATGCAAGTAATCCCATTAATAATGCTTGAATCATTTCTTCCTCCTTACTTTTTTCAAGTATATTGAACAGAAACCACGGGTTATAATTATATTTTGTAATTCGCGAACACCCCTGATTTGCTTGAACACCCCCATTATATGAATTCAATACTCAACTGACAAACTTTACGTCATATCGCATGTGTGCTATCAATTTACGAACAACAATTCCAAATCTGTGTTGTTTTGATTGCGCTTACATTTGGTTATGTGTTATTTGAATTTGAAACATATCAGGAAAAAACGCAAAAACAGTTATTTTTGGATGCTATCCGTGTTGTCTTTTTCGCGCCACTAACACGAAATTATTTTTTTTAAAAATGATTAAACTTAAGAATTGCTTGAAATAAAAAATCCTGCAGCCATCTGATGATACGTTTTCTATTCATCAGATGATGCAGGATTTCTCTTACTTTCTACATAGTTTCAATGTCTTCTTCAATCCATGGTCGGTGACCAGTGCTTGTCTGCCTCTTCATCAATAATAACGCTCATCCGATACGCACCAGGAACATTTGCTGCTTCGAATGCAGCCTGTATATCATCAAATTTGAATTTTTCTTCAATCAGCGGTTTCAAGTTAATTCTCGCAGTATTCAATATTTTGGCACTCGTATAGAAATCAATGAAATCTGCATTGAAGATACCCAGAATATCAAGGCGTCTATAATGTATTTCATTCGTCGCTATCCCTAATTCAGGATCCGGATATCCAGCCGCGAACATCGCAACTTGTCCGCCTAAATGCTTCACTATTTCAAACGCTTGTTTATTTGCACTTTCAACACCAACGGCAACAATAACAATATCCGCACCCTCGCCATCTGTAAACTCACTGATCTGCTGCTTGAAGTCACTATCCTGCGGATTGAAAACCGGATATCCCATAGACGTCGCCGTCTTGATTTTCTTTTCCAATACTTCAGTGATGGCCACACGGGCACCGCAGAATTTGGCGATCTCAGCATTAAGAATTCCCATCGTTCCCGCTCCGATAACGATCACATTGCATCCTGGCGTAATCTTTAATCGCTTTATTCCCGCATATACTGTGGCAACCGGTTCCAAGAATGCACCTTCACTGGGAGTAATTGCCTTATTAAGCTTATGAAGCGACTGTTGAGGCAAAATAATATACTCTGCGCATCCAGCTTGACCAATAAGCCCATCTTTCTGTTTCTTAAATGCGCCTTGCTTATCAGGATCTCCCTGTGTAAATGACAATAAACTCACTCTTGACCCAGAATTGAACTCATAACTTCCAGCGACGAAATCATCCTTCTTGAATCCAATAACCTTATCCCCTGCCTCAATAACCTTTCCAGACCATTCATGCCCGAAACCCCAAGGCAAGTCGCGGTTGCTGCGCTTTCCCGACCAAACACCGTATTCGGAAGTACATAAGTTACAGGCAAGCACCTTGACCAGCACTTCGTTCTCATTAATTGGATCAAGTGTCCGTTCAATAATTCTAGTCTCCTTTATTCCTGAAATAATTGCTGTTCTACTTTTCATAGTATCCTCCTTACCAAATAGATTGCGCAATCAATAGCATAATCGGAATTGTGATAACACTCATAAGAGTCGACAATCCCACCAAAGCTGAACTATAGTAAAAATCTTTATGATGCACTTGCGAAAACAGTGATAGCGTCATTGCAATCGGTGCACTGACAGCAATCAATACGACTTCTTTCATAATGACAATCTGCTGTGGCACAAACTTCAAGAGCACCATGACAATCCCCGGAATTAACAGCAACCTAAAGAACAGGATAATTGAACTGCTCGGCTTTATGAGTACTGAGCGCCAATCCGCCTTCGTCACGTGTATGCCAAGGACAAGCATGGCCAAAAACGTATTTGCATCTCGCACCATGTTCAATGTCTGGCCCAGTGCCCCAGACAAAGTAAACGGCGACAGGAACAAGCATAGTGCTATAATGCTGCTTACAATAACGGGATTTGATATAAAACTGCGAAATGATCGGCTTGTCGGCTTGCCGTTCAAAAGTGTTAACCCATAGGTCCAACTTACAAGATTAAAGCAAACAACAAATACCGAAAGATAAATCAATGCATTCTCACCCATTAATGCTCGAACAATAGGAACCCCGATAAAACCAGAGTTTGAAAAGATGGCTGCAAACTTCTCCTGACCAGAATATTTTTTCAGGAAAAGATTAACCAAAATTACACCGACCGCAATACCTGCTAGTGACAACCCGAACATAAGTCCGATATTGACCAATAAAGGTGTTGAATACGCAATATTGAAGGGAGCAATAATAATTGCTGGTGTGCACGCATTCAGCAGTAAATTAGAAAATTGTCTTGCTCCTTCAACATTAACCATATTTTTCTTTGCGAGAGTATACCCGATTCCGGCTAGAAAAATCATTAGAAGCATTTGTTGGAAAACAAGCGCTGAAGTAGTCCACATCTTACAGTGCTAACGTTTTCCGATACATTGCTTCAATGTCATCCGCAGTTGTGAACCGCGGATTTACCGCAACATTTCCGCTCATCATGGCGTCTTCTACCAGAACGTTTAGCAAAGCATCGTCTATTCTCGTCTCAAGTTTCTGAATTTCTTTGAGTTCTTCCGCTTGAATCGGAAGACCAAGACGGACAAGCCAATTCTTAACCCATTCAATAAGATCAGCAGGGATAAATGATTCGGGTTTTGTTCCCGAAAGTATTTCATATACCTCTCTGTATTTGCCTGCACATTCTTTTGCATTATATTCAAGTACTGTCACTAGCAAAGAGGCATTGGCTACGCCATGAGGCACTCCAAAATGCCCTGATAACGGATGGGACATGGCATGGATATTACCAAGACGTACATGTGTAAAGGCGATTCCTGCCAACATTGATCCTAAGAGCATATCTTCTGCGGCTTTCGAGTTTGTCCGATCATCAACAAAGATTTCGAGGCTCCTTGCGAATAAACGAATCGCACCCAAACTGAAAGATTCACTCACAGGATTGCTTTTCAGTGAAATAAAAGACTCAAAAGCATGAATGAACGCATCGACCCCTGTCATAGCAGCAACAAATTTTGGCAATGTCGAGATAAGATCAGGATCAAGAATCGCATATTTCGGCTTTAAAACATCACTGAAAACCGCATATTTGAAATGTGTTTGCGAATCGGTAATGACAGAAGAAGCAGTAACTTCCGAACCTGTTCCTGCAGTTGTCGGGATTGCGATGATCGGAACTATTTCCCCAGGAACCTTCTGAGAACCTTCATAGTCCTTAATGCTGCCACCATAACTTGCAAGCACTCCAACTGCCTTTGCGACATCCATTGGACTTCCCCCTCCAAGAGCGATAATGACTTTTGATTCGTTGAGTTTCCATTCTTTAAAACACGACTCAACAGCCTCTGAAGTCGGATTGGTCGAAATATCAGTAAAAGAAAAAACCCGGATACCATTCTCTTTCAACAAAACCGAAACACGCTCAACTAAACCGATTTTTGCTAAACCATTATCAGAAATCAAAAATACAGAAGAACACTGTTCCTTCTTCAGTATTTCAGGAATAAAGGTTATCGCACTTTTCCCAAACGTAATATTCTGCGGGACTGAAAAAACGTCAAACATAAAACATCTCCTTTCTTCGAGTTAATAATAGCATGAATTTCGAATTTGTGAAGAAATTTTATAATATTTAGTTATTAATTAGTAAAATTATTTTATTTGTCCCTTTGGCACTTCAATATTCTGTTTTATTTTTTCCATATTGTTCAATGTATTCGTCAAATCATGACGTGCAATGCAAATCGTTAAAATATCGCAAACTGCAAGCATAGAAAAACGAGACGATATCGATCCAAAGCGGAGTTCTTTTTCATCAGAAATAACATTCAACTGATAATCTGCCATTTTATTCAAGGACGATTTCTGCTGTTGCGATATTGATACAATTTTAGCATTATTCTCTTTAGCCAATTTACAAGGTTCGACTATTTCAACCGTCTCTCCAGAGTAGGATATCGCAACAAATACAGTGTGTTCGTCTGCATATATTGTTTCTGTAAGAAGTAAATGCGTGTCAGTATGATAATGCGCATTCAGTCCTAAGCGAACTAGCTTGTGATAGAAATCCACTGCGACTGCTGCAGACCCACCTATGCCCAGAATTACGATTTTCTTTGCAAGGAGCAATACTTGAACAACCTCTTGAACTACATTCGTATCAAGCAGTTCATACGTCATTGAAAAAGTTTTTGTATTCGCCTTTTGTACTTTTCCAATCAATGTCGCTAACGAGTCAGCTTGTTGTACAAAATCAACGTAATCTTGACTTTCATCATCAGACACTTTAGCAAGATCATGCTTGAAATGTGAAAACCCCTTATACCCAAGCTTCTTCGTGAATTTAACAAGCAACGCATTTGAGACCCCAATACTCTGGGAAAAATCATTGATTGTCCACATTGAAATGACAGATGCATTTTCCAGTACAAAATCTGCAATAAGTTTCTCCTTGGGAGATAATTCCTCGTATTTTCTTCGTATCATTCCTAAACAGTTCATAATGCTCCCTTCTTGAATTTCAATTGACATTCAAATCAAATCACTTAATAATAGGACTAAAGGTGGTACTATATGACAAAACAAGATCGGCCTACAGTCAATGAGGAACTTAATTTTTTCACGAATCGGGTTAAGCTGGCAAAGTATTGGAGTCAATCGTCTTTTACAATTGCATTATTCTGCTTGTTTATCTTTCTTTGGAGCACTGATGTTCTAAGTTTCAAATTTATGTTTTTTACACCAGAGAATCAAATCATATTACGATGGGTTTCCATCGTTATCGGTATCCTTTCTTTGGCATTTGGCTACATCACATTTCAAGGGTACCGCTATGGAAGACAACAACTCGAAGATTTTGTGAATTCTCACGATATCAGCAAGACTCATTAACTACTATAACTCTATAGGTAGTTCTCTATCAACTCTGTAAGCACAATAATCTCACAATCATCAAACAGGTAACCCAGCAATTCTTTCTGAGAATGAATTGCTTTTTTTACGATGTTAAAGCTCATCCTATGATGCTGTATAAAAATTTCTGACCCTTGGCAACGAACCTGGTTCTTTTGAGCATAACGTTCAAACATTGCATTCATATGGAAAAGAAATTCAATGATTAAACCATTGGTTAATTCAATATCCAGCTGCTTGGTAATATCTTCAATAATTGAATATGAAGCCTCATTCGAACTTAATGGATTCACATGTTCAAACGTATGACTCACATCAGCCACTAAGAGATTGCTATTCATTCGATTCTGTTTATTGGTCAAGGAATTCTTACTTTGAAACTCCTTGATTGACTTTTTATTTCGGATTGAGTTATAAAGCAATACGGTAATATTGATGGATGGAACATCCAGGTATTTCGCAGTTTCCTCAAGAAGATACAGATTTGTTCTGTACAAGGTTACAATCGGAATGGTTGTATTCGAAACGAGTTTCACCACTTCACGATCAGGCAGTTTCCGATCACTTACAATCAGAACACCCTTGCCCCTGTTTGTCCTGCAGATAGCCTCACTTAACTGATTGGTGAATTTTTCCGGATAAGACTCCAGCAAATCAACATCATAATGCATGGAATGACAGATTCTAGTTCCAAGGAAAATATTAATGTGCTTTGCATAATTATCCGCAACTTGCAGTTGATTCGAGATGACCAGGATACTGATTTTATTTGAAACAGTCAGTGTCAGTGCATAGTATATGAAATTCCTTATATAAGCCTTGTAAAAGGTTCTCAATTGAAGTTCATACTTGCTTTCCACAACCTCGATGATGGAGTTCGACAGGTTTCGAGATTGTGTATTTTCTTTTGTCTCAAAATTTTCATTTGAATAGTCCACTTCAAATTGATTCCCAATCATTGCAAGCAGCATCCCGTATATCTTATTCATTAAAGCATAATCGTTCTTTAATCCAGCATAGCGGCTAAAAACATGGCCCAATAAGAGAGACAGACGCTTCGTTTCAGGCGAAAGCGCAAGCATCGCTTCACTCGTTGTATAGAGAAAGCTATTCCGGGTATGCTGAAGTATCGTTCGTTTCGGAACATCAAGGAATATCCGCTTCCCCTGATGAACAGCGCTGATCATCTGAACTGCTTCTGATTCAACATTCGGAAAGAAATCAATGACTTCTGACAATACCTGATAAACCAGTTGATTCACTTGTTCGATATAATATGAATCTTCCCGGACATTCATATACAGATCTCCGACAATAAGATCTCTTGACGCGTAGATGATTTTAGAATTGACCTGACGGTTCAAGTACAATACACGGCTGACCAATGCTTTCACTTCACTGATCATCTGGACCACACCGTTAGGAAAGTCTGTATTTGCGAGCGTTACTATTGTGTCATTTGTTACCTTTATCCGTACACCGAAATGATCCGCCTGTTCTTGAAATGTTCGAAGAACAATCTCAATAATCTCTTTCGGGGTGCGTTCGTGAAGCGATGGGAAGCGCGCATAATAAGAGGTCATATTCTTAAAATAGTCCAAATCTTTATCATTCGAATTATTGATAATATACACGATGACAGGATAATCAACATGATTATTCTGATAGTTATTCGTCACGATTTCAATATATGCACGGATCTTGCTACGATCAATTTTATCTCTGGTCTGGACAATAATCATTCCTGTACTATTCACATTTATCTGATTTGCGGCTTTTTCATAGTTTTCATCAATCGATGCATAGCTTGAATAGTGAATAACTGATTGCTTTGAAAACCGCTTGCTTTTTTTAGAATACTCGAAGAGTTCTTTGCAAAATTCTTCTCGTCCGGATCCTTTGACACCATCCAAAACGATGTTCACTGAATAATCCTGAACAAACAGAATTCCCGGCAATATCCGATTCACAATCGTATACAGCGTTCCCTCAGGATCATTCCCGACCAAATTAAGTTCGGTTCGAATGTTTATGGCTTTATTCGTCGTGTTGCTTTCAAAGAGTTCCTGAAGGTTTTCTCGAGAATCGATAACTTGCGGAATATTCGTATATCGATAGACATTCTGAAGAATATTCTTGGAGAGAAATATTGTCGGTCTTCCCTTCACTTTAATCAGCTCAAAATCGTTGAACATTTGATTTAGCAATCGAGATACATTCGAACGATCAATGGTGAGTGTAATCGAGATATCTTCAGCATTACACAGATCAAACGAATACTTGCCTTCCTTCAAATAAAATGATGTGTACTCATCAATCAAATCACGAATCAGACCTTTTCTTGTCTTTTTCATCATTTACGCTCCTTTTTAGTGTCATTTTGAGTATAGATATAACACTTAATTCAAAAAAATATTAACACATTTAAAGATGTAAGTACATTGATCTCTTAATCTCTTCATTTCTAGCCTCTATGTTAACATTCTACAAAAAAATTAGGCTTTTTTGAATAACACATTTTCCTGTTTTTCAACAATTTGCCATCGTTTTTCAAGTGTGCTATTGATTAGTTATTAAATCATTTTAGAAAGGAACACATATGACAAAAGAAGAAGTCATTATTCGGATAAAAGAAACAGCAATC
>CALNCD010000103.1 GCA_937874965.1 uncultured Erysipelotrichaceae bacterium
AAAACCGGTCTTTGCAAGGGCAAAGGCGGTTCAATGCATATTGCAGACATCGATAAGGGTATGCTGGGTGCAAATGGTATGGTCGGCGGCGGTTTCGGTCTTGGCTTAGGGGCTGCAATGCGGAATAAATACTTGAAGACCGATAATGTTGCCGTTGTATTCTTCGGAGATGGGGCAGCTAATGAAGGAAATTTCCACGAATGCCTGAATATGGCCAGAATCTGGAATGCTCCGGTCATCTTTGTCTGTGAGATGAACTATTTTGCTGAATCAACACCGCAATGGTATTCATCTGCATCGAAAACGATTGCTGAACGCTCATTGGCGTATAATATGCCAGGCACCCGGGTCGACGGGAAGAATATTGTTGAAGTCTTCGCCGTGGCAAAGGAAGCTATTGATCGTGCTCGTCGGGGTGAGGGCCCTAGTTTGATTGAATGTGTAACGTATCGTAATTATGGCCATTTTGAAGGCGATGAACAAAAGTATAAGAAACATGATGGATCAGAGGAACAACTTGCTGAAACAGATCCGATCCAGGTTTTCAGAGACTATGTGCTCAAGCACAAACTTTTAAGCGAAAAAGAACTGGACTCGATTGAAGAACAGTCGAAGCTTGATGTTCAGGAAGCTATTGCATTTGCTGAAGAAAGTCCTATCCCAGATCCTGAGGCATTGTATGACGATGTCTATGCGAACTGATCACCTAAATCAAGGAAAAGGAGAGTAATCATGGCAAGAACAGTCACATTTATGAAAGCAATTAATGAAGCTTTGGAACAGGCAATGGAAAAGGATGAAACGGTTCTGTTATTGGGTCAGGATATCAGCGGCGGAACTGAGGTTGAACACCTTGAAGAAGCCAATGAGGATGCCTGGGGCGGTGTCTTTGGCGTAACCAAGGGACTTGGACCGAAGTTCGGTCTGGATCGTGTTATTGATGTTCCTCTTTCGGAACATGGCTATATGAGTGCTTCAGTAGGAATGGCAGCTACAGGTTTGCGACCTGTCGCGGAACTTATGTTCAATGATTTTATCGGATGGTGTTTCGATTCCATCCTTGGACAAGGATCCAAGATGAATTACATGTTCGGCGGAAAGGCCCGGGTTCCTCTTACTGTCCGTACCTGCCATGGGGCTGGAGCCAGCGCTGCTGCCCAGCATTCAGGGTCGTATTATGGCATGCTGGGGAATATTCCTGGAATCAATGTCGTCGTTCCAGCTACGCCTTATGATGCCAAGGGTCTTTTGCTGGCGTCCATTGAGAATAATAATGTCTGCTTCTTCTTTGAGGACAAGACCTTGTATGGGCTGAAAGGTGAAGTTCCTGAGGATTATTACACGGTTGAAATCGGTAAGGCAAATGTTGTTGAGCCAGGAGATGACTTGACGATTGTGACAATCGGCAAGATGCTCTATGTTGCGAAGGAAGTTGCGGAAATACTGAAGAAATCGAATATTTCCACGGAAATCATCGATTTGCGGACGGTATCGCCTTGGGATCAGGAAACTGTGTTGACCTCTGTGAAGAAGACAGGGCGGCTGATTATCATTGACGAAGCCAATCCGCATATGAATACCGCAACAGATATCGCATCAGTAGTCGGTGACAAAGCATTTGATTACCTGGATGGACCGATTAAGTGCATCTGTGCGCCGAATACCCCGGTTCCATTTGCAACCAATCTAGAAAAACTTTATCTTCCGGATGCCCAGAAGGTTCTTCGTGAAGCAGCTGAACTCATTGATGATCTTAAAGCAAGTCAATAGAAAGAGGTGTAACTATGGCAAATGAAATTGTAATGCCGACCCTGGGATTGACGATGACTGCTGGAACAGTTACCGATATTCTAGTGAAGGAGGGTGATACCGTCAGCAAGGGTGATGCGCTCGCAAGTATTAGTTCAGAAAAACTATCTGCTGATGTTGAATCGCCTGTTGATGGAATCGTACTCAAGATTATCGCCAATATCGGGGATGAAATTCCAATCAAGAAACCGATTATGTATGTAGGTCAGGCGGGTGAACAGGTTGACGAACCTTCTGCCCAGGCCAGTGAGACTGCGGAAATTCAGGTGGCCGGCAAGGAGAAGGAACAGCCTGAGCCGGTTCAGCCTGCAAACAAAGGAAGCCGTCTCTTTGCGACACCCCTCGCACGGAAGATAAGCCAGCAAAAGAACTATGATTTGTCCTTGATTAACGGTACAGGCGGGAATGGCCGTATTACACGCCGGGATGTTGAACGCTATGTTCCTGCGATTGCCACAACACCGCAGGCTGTGCAGAACGTTGGCTCCGGTTTGACCGGAATGCGTAAGACGATTGCGCAGCGGATGATGAACAGCAAGCAATCCACAGCAACTGTAACCCTTCATCGCAAAGCCGATGTCAGCGCCTTGATGGCATTCAGAAAGCAAGTGCAGGAAAACATTGCTGCAGGTATTGCCAAAGAACAGTACAGTTTGAATGCTTTCTTAACCCGGGCAGTCGTGCTGGCTCTTAGAGAGACACCTGCAATGAACGCTTGGTATGCAAATGGGGAATACGTTCCGGTTGAAGCCGTTCATATCGGCATGGCTGTCGCGGTTGATGATGGATTGGTTGTTCCGGTTATCAGGGATGCCCAAAACAAATCGATTGCTGAGTTGGGACAGTCTATTGCCAGCGTGGCGAAAAAGTCCCGTAACGGAACACTGCCAGGCGATGCGTACAGTGGCTCAACATTCTCCATCACCAATCTTGGTCCGAGTCAGATTGAATATTTTACTCCGATCATCAATGCTCCGGAAATCGGTATCCTCGGCGTTGGGACAATCATGGATGAACTCGGCTTTGATGCAGAACAGACGGTGGTTGCCAGGAAGAAACTCGGTCTAAGTCTGACTTTTGATCATCAGATTATCGATGGTTCACCAGCAGCGGATTTTCTCGGTAAGATTGTCAGCCTGCTTGAAGATCCATACCGTTTAGTGCTTTAAAGCATTATCTACAGCACAGGATTCATGAACGAATAGTGATACTAGCGTCTTTCCTTATTCAAGGTCAGACGCTTTTCATTATCTGACGCGAAGGCTCAGCATGCAGCATGTCATCAATGCAAGGTTGATGAGCAGTGATAACTGCTTCTGGGGTAGAACTTTTAATTGATGACTTGATGGGAATCAACAGTCTGCGCTTGACATGGAGTGCACTCCATAGTGTACGATGGCTTGCAGGAGGAATACTATGAAAATCAGTGAATTATCGCATCGGACCGGGGTATCGGCTGATACAATCCGCTACTATGTTAAGCAGGCCTTGCTGACACATTCAAGACAGAATGGCTATTGGGAATTTGATGATGAGGCAGTGATGCTTTTGACACATATCCGTTTGTTAAGAAGCCTGAATTTTTCCATCAAGGATATTCAGCATGTGTTTGCGACGAGTGACATAATTGAAGGTGACCGTATCAATCATGAATTAGTCAGTACGTACATCAGCTTCTTTCATGGCAAGCTGGATGAATTGGAGAAACAAAGGCTAAGTTTGGATCAAGCTGAACTGCATCTCAGGAAAATTCTGGGTAAACTGGATTATTTGCAGCAGCTGGAGACTTTTCAAGGATGAGGGCTATTCCTTTGATTGCGCTGGCGTCCCTTCATTTTATTGCCGCCGTATCAGGATTAAAAACCTATCCCATTCAATCGTCGTTGATGGGGATAGGTTCATTGATGATAGGTGGCGGGTGTCTTTTCTCTTGGATGGGCTATCCCGTAAGCTGGATTGTCTTGGGATTAGGCGCGTTGCTTATCTGTGCGAGTGCTCTATCTATCGGTTATCGGAAAAATGATTGGCATTGGCATCATCATGTGCTCAGAGCCGGGTGTTTTGTGGGTGCTTTCGTGGTGATGTTCGTATGATGTTTCATCAAGATCGATATCTTGTGAGCTGAAATCAGCATAGCAACGGTCTGGATGTGCCGTAAACTTCAGAACACAGTAATCGGGTCAGTGGCGCCCAAGGCGTAATATTGCTCATCACCGCTTTGCCGGATCATGACTTTTCTTTCTGCATCTTCAAGGACTTCCATGCTTCCTTTGAACATGACACCTCGAAAGAAGTGCGTGTCAGAATAGTAGAGACAAGCATTCGGATAGCCGCGTTATTCTGAGTCCATTGAGTGAATATTCAAGGTTTCTTAACACCGCGGCCCCCTTTTCGGTGTGCTACCCGCAACGGCTAACCGACAAGGTCTTCTTCTTGAATGGGAATCCAGAGTTCACACTGATGGTCTCGGATGGATTGCAGGGTGTACCGCTCTAACAGGGGATGGGTTATGTCGGAATGCAAGGCATTGAGGCTTAAGGTTGTCTCCAGATGTGCATATGCTTCTTCGATGGCCTTCGCAGTATGCTCGAGTTCTAGGACGAGATACGAGGCAGCGGTTAAGAAGCCGTGTTCTAGAGAGCTGGCTTGTTTTAGGACTGCGGAATTCTGAGGGGTTGCGCAGGTATAACTGCATGGATGAAGCCTGTTGCCATCGGAGGGATGGGGAACCAGTCCCAGAATTTCAGTCGTTTCATTCAGGACCCCCAGATCACTTAACCGGGTCAAAAAAGCGGTCATCAAGGTCCTGTTATCATTGCCGTATGGGCCGATGCGTTGGATAAATGAGATGGGTTGCGTCTTGCGTTTTGTTTGATACATGACTTTGTCCTCGTTTCTGTGGACACCGGTGTCATTCAGATCATAAGGTCTATTAAAATGATTTGCAAGGGGAAGTGTCTTTCCGGCGTTTTAGAGGTTGAAATGGACTTGTCTCATGGGGGAAAGCTGTGATAGACTCTTCATTATATGAGGTGGGGGTTCCTATGGAAAAATTCGAGTTGAAGTTACCAGGAATGAGAATCGGCAAAACAGCGTTGGCCGTAGGAATTTGCATGCTTATCGCTCATGTGGTTCATTATTCCAGTCCGTTCTATGCAGCTATTTCCTGTGTACTGATGATGAAGTCGACACCTGAACACTCTTTTACCAGCGGCAAGGAGAGGATGCAGGGGACACTTCTGGGGGGATGCGTAGCGGGGATCCTCGTGCTGATTCGTGGAAGTTTTCCGGTGTTAAGTCCGTCCTGGATTGATGTTCTGTTTATCCCGGCAGTTCTTTATCTTGATCTGGTTCTATGCAAGTCGCTTTCGTTTCCGGAGTATGCGGCTTCGATGTCAGGGGTGCTCGTTCTGGTCATCTGCATCAATCACAGCAAAACCCAAAGCGATACCTTGACCTATATTATCAGCCGTATCGTGGAAACCCTGATCGGTATCGCAATTGCAGTGCTGGTGAATTATTATATCCGGCCAAGGAACAAGGGGATTATGAAGAAAAAGTAGCACGGTCCTGAAATGGTGGCTTGGTGTTTCATTGAAATGATCGGGGTATTCCCTTATAATAGTCATGGAAGTGGAGGTCACATGCGTCAATTCAAAAAGAGAAAACAGACACAACGTATCATTGGAGTCGGTCTGGGAATTGTTTTAGTTGTAGGCTTGGTTTATGGCGGAAATTTGCTGTTGAATCGGAAGGATGGTTCCCCTCAAACCCCTGAACCCCCTGTGGTCAGCAATTCCAAAACGCAGCTGACTCTTCTCGCGATCGGTGATATGATGTTTCATCAGTTGCAATTGGATCGGGCAGATCATGGCGGAACGTATGATTTCAATGAGAACTTTGATTTTATCCGTGACAGGGTTCAGGCGGCAGATATTGCCTTTACAAATTTCGAAGGGTCTATTGATCATTCAAAACCGTATTCAGGATATCCAGCGTTCAACACACCGCCAGAAGTTTTCAAAGCGATGTCTGCTGCTGGTTTTGACGTCATTTCAACCGCGAATAATCATATTCTCGATACCGGACTGGCAGGTTTGGAAGGGGTTGCGGATGCAATCGGTGCAAACGGAATGCTGAATGTCGGAACATCGAAGCAGGCTGATGAACATCCGATTGTCTATGTCACCAAGAATGAGATTACGGTTGCCTTTATCGATTATGCTGAAAATTTTAATGGGAATGATACCGCGGAAACATTGCGGTACGCCAACGGTATTGATAAGACCGCCATTGAAGCGAAAGTCAAAGAGGCGAAAACCAAAAGCGATTTTGTCGTTACTTATTTTCATTGGGGTGAAGAATATTCGTCGCAATCGAATCAGTTTCAACAAGAACTGGCTGCCAATGTTGCGGACTGGGGTGCCGATCTTGTTCTAGGTTCGCATGTGCATATGGTTCAGGATGGAACCATCATCGATCGGGGAAGCGAGCCTGTCTATGTATTGTATGGCATGGGCAATGCATTATCGAACCAGCGCGCCGATACGATCAATGATCTGATCGGAGATAGAGCCAGTCTGAGTGAAGACGGCTTGATGTCGACCTTTACCCTTGAAAAGGATAAGGAGACGCAGGAGACCCGATTGATCAAGGTTTCTTTTGAACCGACATGGGTTAATAAAACCTTGGATGGAGGAACTTACAAGTATCAGATTCTGGTGTGCAAGGATGTTATTGACGGGACATTGACCGGTATCGATACATCTGTGATTCTTGATCGTGTCAAGCAATCGTATCAGAATACGATGAAGCGAATCGGATTGGTGGATAAATCCTATGGCGAATAAACGGAAAATCAGGAACCGGCTGTTTTTAGCTGGATTAGCCTGCGTGCTTGTGGTTGGCGGGGTTTTCGCATTTCGTAAACTGACCCAGAAGCCTACGGATCCTCGCTCTCAGGTTGAGATAAAACTCAGTGAGCAAGGATATCCTGAGGAAGTGATTCGCACGATTCTGCCGCTTTCCTCGGATAAAATCAATTATCTTCTGGCACAGGACTACGATGTGCAGCGGACAAATCTGATTCTTGATCCATATGCAACCTTGGCTAATCTCGACCGCTACATGGCGTATACTCAAGCACATCCGGAAGATTCCGTTGATACGGTGGTGCTGATGGTCAATATCAATCGTGACTATCCGTTCTATACACACACTAGTGAAGTCAGTGACCCGGATAATCTATTGGTTATCGTCAATAAATACTATGGGCTGCCCAAGACCTACGAGCCCGATGATCTGGTGGACATCGAAGCAGCTTATAACGGGAGAACAGATGGAATGAAGGTTACTGTCCGCAAGGCGGCAGCCGATGCTTTTTATGCGATGAACGATGCACTGAAACAGCAGACGGGTATGGTCGTGAAGACGACAACGGCTTTTCGGGACTATGCTTTTCAAAATAATCTCTATACGTTTTACACCGCGGCCTACGGTCAGGAAAAAGCTGATCTGGAGTCGGCGCGTCCGGGTTTCTCAGAACATCAGACCGGTTTAGCCATGGATATCAATGCCAATGGTGATATTATTGACGATTTCATGTATTCTCAGCAGTATCAATGGGTGAAAGATCACGCCCATGAATTCGGTTTTATTATCCGTTACCAGGAATCGTTGACGGAGATTACCGGCTACAAAAAAGAAGAATGGCATCTGCGTTATGTCGGCATTGAGCATGCGACCGCCATTTTCAACCAATCCATCTCACTGGAGGAATATGTCATGCGTCTGAATTCAGGAGTCAGCCAATAATCCCTGAATTGATGAGTGACCTTACCTTTACAGTGATTCGCTTTACCCGTATAATTAAGTCATTGAGGTAACGGTATGATTAAAGGAAAACGAACAGTCGAAATGCCTCTGGAAAAAGTCTATGCTGTCGTGGAAATGCAATTTGCGAAGACATTCAAGACCAGTCCAGGGAAACTCGCTGGTGCAACATTGAAAACAAAACGCACAACAGCAAAACAAGCGGTTGAGGTCAAGCAGGAAATTATAACGCTGGTAAAAAATGAATCCATTGTTTTTACTACGGAAAGCCTTGTAGATCGTGTTACTACCGGGTATTTGTTTGCTGGGGATGATCACGCTACAACGATAACCCTTTTTGAAAAAGGAACCGGGATTAACAGTCCTTTCCGTACAGTTTTCTATGCAATTGTCTCGTTGCCTTTGATTAATCTTTTCGGAAAGCAGAAACTCAAGAAAAGACTGGACGGCCTTGCCCAGTTTATGGAAGCCAATGCGTGAAATGAAGGATTTTATGAAGACCTATTGGTCCTTGTTTGTGCTTGGGATCGCGTATTGTCTGATAGGGCTCGCTATTAGTGCTTTTCTGGATATCTATATGGGAACCGTGATGATCTGGAATCTGTTTTTAGGGATCCTTCCTTATTTTTTTATCCGTCTTTCCCGGCTTGGCTCTCCCCGGCATAATCGCTTCCTGGGAATTGCCTTTGCCCTGCTTTGGCTGTTGTTCTTTCCGAATTCAGTCTATCTTGTTACCGATCTTATTCACATTAATTCCAGTGATTTCTATCTGTCCATCAACTATGAAACAACATATTATCAGAATATTCTGGTGTGGATTGAGTTTATCTACATTGCCTGCGGGGTTCTTTTCGGAACGCTGGTCGGAATGATTTCATTGGATGATGTCTATCGTTATCTCAGAAAAATGCATGGCCGTTTCAGTGCCTGGGGAAGTTTAGGTGCCATCTGTCTTTTGACTGGACTTGGTATCTTTATCGGCCGTTTTTTACGGTTGAATTCCTGGGATGCCTTGAAACCGGTGGATTTGATGCAGGCCATTATGAATGCCTTCAATCAATTCAGTATCTATTATATTGTACTGATTGCCTTGTACACCTTGTTTGTCTTTGCTCTTGTCCATGCTTTGCGCAATTCACACCTGCGAAAGGAGACTGACCATGATTAAACCTTTTCTTACGCGGGATATCAGTCTGGTTATGCAGTTCTGGATTGCAACCCAGGAAGAACGTTACCCGAAATCAGTGCGAACTGTTCTGGATGGCTATGAAACGGTTATGAAGCATTATTTGGAGGATGACGCATTATTCTGCTATGAGATCGAAGGGCAATGTGTCGGCTATGTGGCTCTTACCCCGCAGATGGAAATTATCGGACTGTACGTCCAGAAAAGTCACCGTTACAGCGGTATCGGCAGCGCTTTGGTTGAAGCGATGACCTCGAAATTCACTCAGGTTTATGTTACACTGGCTGAGCAGGACACCGGTCTTATGCGCTTTTTTGCTTCCAACAGCTTTGCATTGGTTCATGTGGATCATGGAACCCGCAATCAGGTTATCCTGCAGTATTATCAAGAAGAACGCCATTAGGAGGAACAATGAACAATCCCATCGTTACAATGACGACCAATCAGGGGACTATTACCCTTGAACTCTACCCGGAAATTGCACCAAACACCGTTTCCAATTTTATCGAACTTGCCGAATCAGGCTTCTATAACGGACTTATTTTCCATCGGGTCATTCCAGGTTTCATGATTCAAGGGGGAGATCCCAATGGAACAGGCATGGGGGGACCGGGCTATAGCATTAAAGGTGAATTTGCCAGGAATAACGTAGTGAATGAGCTTAAACATAGCCGCGGTGTTATCAGCATGGCCCGCTCAGGTCATCCGGATTCCGCTGGTTCACAGTTCTTTATCATGGTTGCCGATGCGCCGCATCTGGATGGCGAGTATGCTGCTTTCGGAAAGGTCATCGACGGTGACAATGTTCTGGACCAGATTGTTATGGTTAAGCGCAATCGCTCTGATAAACCGGATGTTGATCAGATAATCGAATCTGTCAGTGTGGAGCTGTTTGATACCACGTATCCAGAAGCAGAGAAAATAAAATAAAAGGCGCAAGCCTTTTTTTGTTAAGAACAATAAAAAAGGTAACAAGAGGGAACTTGTTACCAATGCTTTGAGGGGATGTAAAGCATTACAATCATTTGATTGCATAGTCATTCTATCATTCTTGGCAAAAAGATGCAAGCATTTTATCCTACGATTCAAGGCGGATTGAGAAATAGCAAATCAGGATGATGCAGCCAACCTGAAGGATTATCAGAAGAATCAGCTTGAGTAGAAAAGAAGTCTTGCGGGTTTTGTGATGAAAGACAAGCATCGCAGCCAGGGAGCCAAGGGTGCCGCCCAAGCCGGTAATCGTCAGCAGGAAACGTTCAGATACGCGCGGTCCGTGGTGGATGGCTTGGTATTTGTCATAAGCGAAACAGGCAAAACTGAGCACGGTAAGAAGAATGAGATAGATCATTGAATGACAGGGTTATCCTTCGGGTAGTCATTGAGGACTTCAACCCCTGTTTCAGTTGCGATGACCAGGTCTTCAATCCGGACTCCGGTTTGACCAGGCAAGTAAATGCCCGGTTCGATGGAAAAAATCATGCCTGGCTCAATTTTCGCATGGTTACTGGCAGAGACATCATAGGGTTCATGAACACTTTGGCCGATGCCGTGTCCGGTTCGATGGACAAAGTACGCGCCATATCCGGCATCTTCAATAACCTGGCGAGCAGCGCCATCAACATCGGCGAAGGTTGCCCCTGGTTTGACTGCCGCGATTCCGGCTAGATTTGCGCGCAGGCAGATTTCATAAAGAGGTTCAGGTGCTGTTCTGAAATAGAAGGTCCGGGTCATGTCTGAATTGAATCCCTGGTAAATGCCGCCCATATCGACAACGAGCGTATCTTTGGGCTGGAGTTTCTTATCCGTAGGGGTTGCATGGGGATCAGCGATGTTGGCGTTGATGGAGACAATCGGTTCAAAGCTGCAGCCACTCAGTCCGTCTTCAGCCTGCCACTCCATTATTCTGGCTGCCAGTTCCTGCTCACTCATTCCTTCGTGGATATAGGCTCTGACTTTACCCATGATTGTATCGTTCTTGCGGGAGGCAATCCGCATCATTTCCTGCTCTGCAGGTGATTTGATAGCCCGCTGACGGTCAATCAGCCAGGAACCATTGAAACAGTGATAACGCTGTGTTGCTTGCAGGTCGAGGAGGTATCGGGATTCCATATGCCCATCGACGGCCAGCTCACCGTCCTGAAGAACCTGGGTTAAGCGATCGATGACAGCATCAGCATCGTTGATGACCTGCAGGGTAAAGTCTGGATCCGGGTTAGGGGTAAACAGTTTGTTGAGAAGCAGAACCGGCGGCCGATCTGCATACAGGCAAAGCGCGATAAAGCGTTCTCCGACATCGAAGAATTGATGAATCAGGTAGTGAATGGATACGGGATCCGTAATTAGACTTTGAGGGATTCTTTCAGTCTGCAGGCGTTTTTGATAGAGTTCTAGTGGTGTCATGGTTTTTCCTTTCTGAGGGCGTCCTGTTTTAATCTTAAGCCAGAGTATGGTAAAATGTAAATGGAAAGGGAGTGAACTGATGAAAGATTTTAGATATCGAAACGTGGTGAATGTTCGGGAGAATGGACAGATCTCGGATTTTCAGTTGATCATGCTGTCCTTTCGGCCGATCAGTTTCTATGAAATTGATGACAACTATGAAGAACTGTGTCAGGAAATTATCGATCAGGTGGATAATGTAACCCAGCGTTCCAGTATGCTGCAGTTTATCTCCGCTTTTAAATCAACGATTGATTCCCAAAGTGTCGAACCGATGCGTAACTACCTGAAAGCCTTGAATACCGGGCGGCTGAGCCTCGAACAGCAAGATGGCATCTGCAAGTCCATTCAGAGCTTTCTGGAGTACAATGCCAATCAGACACACCTCTATAATTAATTGAACGGCTGCGGCCGTTTTTCACATTGTCAGGAAGTTGTGCTAAAATGGTGTAAACGCTAGAATAGGGATGATTGGATGTGGTGAAGACATGGGTGAATTGAAGTTATTTCTAGGCTATACCTCAGGAGTAGGGAAAACCTATGCAATGCTGGATGAGGCACGTGAACGTCTCAGAGCCAATCAGGAAGTCATCCTCGGCGATCTCGATATTCAGCATGATCAGGAACTCATTGACATGAGCCAGTTGTTCTATCGCCTGCCGAAAACAATGGTTCATCAGATGAGCTGTTTTGATGTGGACAAAGCGGTGGCTCGTAAACCTGACCTGCTTCTGCTTGAAAATCTAGGCTATTTGAATCCTGAAGGGCTTCATTTCAAGACACGTCTGGAAGATGTTGCCTATCTTCTGGAATCCGGTATTGATGTGTATGCAACTTTGGATATCGGGGATATTTTGGGGTATCAAGAATTACTGAGGCCTATTCTTCATCATTCTGTCCGTTATCCGATTGATGATCGGGTTTTTGAGCTTGCCAGTTCCGTGCGCTTGATCGACATGGATCCTCAGGACCTGATTGCCCGCTATCATATCAAGCATATTCAGGCGCCGCTCCATACCAAGCAGGAATTGTCGTTTCTGCGTGAGTTGGCCTTGCAGAAAACAACTGAACATGTCCAGTTGAAACATTACTTCAAATTGGAGGAGGCTTCGGTCCTCTATGTTTTTACCCCGGAAAAAGAAAGTCTGGACCTCATCCGTTGGACTGCCCGTTATGCGGGAGCGTGCCGGATGGGATGGAAGGTGCTTTACGTTGCTGAATCCGAAGACCAGCTGGAAGACGCTCAGCGTGATGTAATTGATCAAGCCGGTGCATTGACGCAAAGCCTGGGCGGTCAGTTTGAAATTCTCCATGCCAAGGCAATTGTGGGTGTTTTGGCTCAGTATGCGGTACGCAATCATGTCAGTGATCTGGTGATTGATGCCTATTTCTTTGATGCTTACGGAATTGGACTGAGCCGATATCTTCCTTGGGAGCTTTGGAAAAGCCGCTTCGGATCCATTAATGTTCATACGATGAATACCGGCAGCCTGCAACTGCGGAGGAAGCGGCGTCACCGGTCTCAGAGGACCTCATGGCAGGATATTCTTAAGCTGGTGGCGGTTCTGGTTCTTACAACGTTAACCGGATTGCTTTTCCGGCAGCTGAAGATTGGCGAGGCCAATATCATGCTGGTTTATCTTCTGGGGATTATTCTGCTGGCCCGGCATACCTATGGGTACAGGTACGGAATTATCGCTTCTCTGGTGGCGATGCTTTTGTTCAGTTATTTCTTTATTGAGCCCTATAATACGCTTTACTCGACATTTACGCATTATCCGCTGGTCTTTGTCGTGATGATTGCTTTAACGATTGTGATCAGCACGATGACCATGTCGCATAAGAAACAGACCCTGCTGGCTATGCGCAGCGAAGAGCGTTCGACCCTGCTGTATCAGATTAACCAGGATCTTCTGAAACTCAGTGCCCAAGGTGAAATCGTCTCCTATGTTGCCGGGTTGGTCTCCACTGCATTCAATGCATCGGTTATTCTTTTCACGGAAGACTATCCCCATGGCTATCTGCATTTATTGAATGAACGGGATCAGCGGACCTTTCAAGCAGATCTGGATCAAGATATCCTGGCAACGATTTACCAAACCCAGCAGAAACTCAGCCATGATGCTTCAGGGAATGCTTCGATCAAGGGATACTATGTTCCCTTGACCAGCAACCAGCACGTAATTGCGGTGATCGGATTAGTGCTTGAACATCCTTTGGATTTGGAAAGCGAAGGATTTCTGAATACGATTCTTTCTCAGGTGGTTATTGTGTTTCAACGTCAGCAACTGATGATGAAACAACAGCGTCTGCAGATGGATCAAGAACGCGAGAAACTACGCAATCAGCTTTTGCGCGCCATCTCCCATGATCTTCGCACACCGCTCACGACTATCCTGGGATCATCGTCAACCTTGCTTGAGCATCTGGATGCCATCAGCCATGACCAGCAACGGAAACTGTTGGAGAACATTCACAGCGATGCCAACTGGCTTCTGAGAATGGTAGAGAATGTCTTGCTGATCACTAAAATGCAGGCAGAGTCGTTCCAGCTTCATCCGGTGTTGGAATACATGGATGAAGTACTGGCCCAGGTCTATCAGCGGATCCATCAGCATTTCCCAACCCGTAAGGTTGAATTTCAAAGCAGTGAAGGGGTTGATCAGATTCCGATGGATGCGATGCTGATCCAGCAGGTCTTCATTAATCTCATTGAAAATGCAATTAAGCATTCTCCGGAGGATTCGCTGATTCATGTCCGCGTTAAAGCTTTGGATGACCAGGTTGAATGCTTGGTGGATGATCAGGGGGAGGGTCTATCCCAAGCCCAGCTGGAAACGGTATTCGATCAGAACAAGTCAATGCAGCTCAGCGATATGTCACGGGGGTTAGGAATAGGACTCACGCTTTGTGCCAGCATTATCAAAGCCCATGGCGGGAAGATGTGGGCTTTGAATCATCGTGATAAAGGGGCACAGTTCGGGTTTACATTACCCATGAAGGAGATTGGTTATGAATCAGCACATCCTCTTGATTGAAGATGATCCAGCGATTGCTTCTTTTATTCAGGCTGCAGTTCAGGCTCTGGATTTTTCGCTGACCTGGCATGATAGCGGCCGCAAGGGGCTGTATGCTTTTCAGGCCAGTGCGTATGATTGTATTCTTCTGGATCTGGGTTTGCCGGATATGGATGGCAAGGAAGTGCTCAGTTCAATCCGTCAGGTGAGTGATGTTGCCTTGATTGTCATCAGTGCCCGGGTTCAGGAAGATGAAAAAGTCAGTGTCCTGGAACTGGGCGCTGACGATTATATGACCAAGCCTTTTGGTGCTCAGGAATTGGTCGCCCGCATCAAGACTGCTATCCGTCATCATGCAGGACCTGCTCTGAAATCGACTTTTTTCACGTTCAATGACCTGGTGATTGATGGTGATCACCATCGGGTCAGTGTCCGTGGTGTTGAAATCCATTGTACACCGATAGAATTCAAAATTCTGATGTATCTGGCTGAGAACAAGGGAAAAGTCGTGACTTTGGATCAGATTGCGAAGGCTGTCTGGCCGACGGCACTTGATGATGTCCAGGTCGTTCGGGTCAATGTTGCGAATATCCGCCGTAAGATTGAAAAGAATCCCGCAATGCC
>CALNCD010000104.1 GCA_937874965.1 uncultured Erysipelotrichaceae bacterium
ATTACCCCGAGAATACTGGTTGAATTCCCGAAGACGACAAAGTTCGGCTTATCCGTATCAAACCCAGGTACCGCATAAACCGTGTCAATTCCCATTGCACTTCCTTTCACAGCAGGAACGAGAATATCCGCCTGATTCTGCTTCATCTTTTCTGTCATCTGCATCTCAACTGATGCTGTTATCCAAAGTGCCGCCTCTTTCAATCCATAGAACAAGACCAAAGAAACAATCCCTGTGCAGATGATAAATCCTACGTAGATCCGTCTCATAAAATCCTCCATTTTCCGAAAAAACTATGAGCCATATTTACCGGTATCCCATCGATGTGAATGATTGGCATAAAGGAAAGCTGACGTGACCTGATTAAATTCAAGACCGCGATAAAGCTTTCCATAAAGCGGATCAAAATGAAGATAAGTACCGGCAATCTTCACCTTGACCCAAGCATGATAGGTATACCCTCCATCATTCGAACTTCCCTCTCCATCGATGTAAATGATGTCCAGACCCGCTTGGGTGAGCAGAGAAGCAGAAAGAGCAGCCCACTCCTGACACTGCCCACGGTGACGGCTCAGGATATTCGCTGCATTCACGGTGATCGAAAGAGAGTTTGCCGGCCCCGCTTTGTAAGAAAGAGTGTTCTGCATCCATGTATAAATGGCATTCGCTTTTTGAGTATCCGTCATTGTATCCGCTAAAATGGCCTGATTGACTGCAGCTAATGCCGTTGCGAGGTCTCCGGAAGTATCGACCTTAGTATTATTCGGGGTATCCACAGGACTGGTAGGTGTCACCGGTGCCTCGGCAACTGCTGGCTTTGCGTTAACAGTTATTGTTAACGATTGAGTACTGGTATTGCCGCTTTGATCAGCAGCACTAACACTTACGATGTACTCACCGGGGTTCCCTAAATCGACAGGCCCTGTAAATATTGGAATTAGCATACCCTCAAAACCATCAAAAGCAGCGACTGAACTCGTGTAGTCCAAAGACTCTCCCGCAGTTATACTGTAATTCTTTATTCCGCTGAGTTCAGGTGCCACTGTGTCTTTTACAGTGATACTATAAGGACTAAAAAAGTCTGTATCGAGATACATATAATGGAGTTCAAGTGCAAATGGTCCCAGCTGATTAAACGACAGCGTATCGTCAGGATTCAAAGCGGGCTTGCCCACTTCACTGATCTCGTATTGATAGTCGCCTGACGGAAGACCGATTGCATGCATTTGATCCAGTACTTCACTCACACGAAGTGTTGACCCTGCTTCTACCGTTAAAGCATCCAATGCTTGCAGCATTTCTTCAAATTGACTGACAGCAACCTGTTTTTCATGATTTTTACTCTGTACAATCGCAAAAAAGCTTCCCCCTGCTAATCCAATCACTAACAAGCAACCAATCAGCATTCTCGTCTTGCGCATAACGTTTCTCCATTCTAAAATAGCTGTATTATACCATAGTGCTATTCACTGTAAGGCACTATTTATAGTATGCATGTCTAGATGTTTTCCCTATAGTTTTTTTCATTAAATTTATGATATATTCAGTATCAATTTTCACATTAAAACGTCACTGTCTTTCATCATTCATAGTCCTGATGACATGACAACAGAACTTGTCTTTTTTCATTATTGTTAACAGACGCATAGTGTGATTACAAATAAAAAAACCTGTCTAATAACAGGTTGGTTTCTAATATGGTGGAGCTTATCGGGATCGAACCGATGACCCCCTGCGTGCAAGGCAGGTGCTCTCCCAGCTGAGCTAAAACCCCGGGTATATGAAATTCGGAAATTGGTGGGCCTGAATGGACTTGAACCAACGACCTCACCCTTATCAGGGGTGCGCTCTAACCACCTGAGCTACAGGCCCAACTTTCTCATGTGCCTTAATAATATATCATTTATTGGTTTGTACTGTCAACAGTTTTCCGATGTTTTAAGCACTTTTTTCCAAGCTGCTTCATAAACTAAAAAGCAGACTTCACGCATTCATCGAAAGTCGGCTTTATTCGTTTCCAGGTTATCCCACAACATCGCCTGATAGATATGACTTACATCAGTTTTATCGTTACTGCTGTGCCTCAATTTCTTCCGCAATCATCGTTGCCTGTATGGCTTTTAGTTTTTCTAAAAAAGGATCACGGGTGTCATCCGGCAAGTACCCAGAGCGCCTGGCTCCATCAACCACCGCTGCCGCAAGACTTAAGGCAGTATCATTTCCCTCTGAAATACCATGACCTTCCCATCCATTTACCAAAACACGACTTTCAATTCCTCGCTTTTCAGGCTTGCCGTGTGATTCTATCTCAGCATGGTGAATAGTTGTCAGAGTCACTAAATGCGGAGCTTCAAGAACGGAAACATCACACTTTGACTGAATCGTCGCTGCCGTTTTCAATAGAATATCACGCTGGCACATGACCGGTATACGGGTTTTCAATCGTTGCATAATTAGATCCTCCTTTGCATTTATCCTACGTTGATTCTTCGTGTACTGCAATGAAGATGCTGTGAAACACTGTAAAGATTTCGTGAAGTTCCTTTCACACGTTTCACACGATGACAGATCATTACAGTCGCTTACACTAGAATCCTTCCTAAAATATGGTACAGTATAAGAAAAAAAGGAGATGATGACTATGGCACTGATGACTGTTGATATTGGGGGCTCTGCGATTAAATATGCATTTCTTGTCCATGGAAAGCTTGAAAACAAAGGGTCTGTCGAGACACCATTAAGCCGCAAAGCATTTCTGGACAGCCTCATTACAATCCAAAAAAGCTACACAGGATCAACCCCTTTGAAGGGCTGTGCAATCAGCTGTCCTGGCGATGTTGATGAATCAACAGGAATTGTCGGCGGAATCAGCTTTGCCCCATTTCTGCATCTTACACCAATTCTTTCAGAAATTGAAACTGCATTGAATCTGCCTGTCTCAATGTTCAATGATGCGAATTGCGCAGCTTTAGCAGAGCTGACACAAGGCGTTGCGAAAGGAATGAAGGAACCATTGTTTATCATTATCGGATCAGGCATTGGTGTTGCATTATGCAAGGAAGGCCAGGTGATGATTGATGGTAGCAAGCTCGCCGATAAAGGAAACAAAGTCCTGGCTGATCTTATTCGCTTATTCAAGGGACTAAGCGCCTCTCCGGTTCAATCAGCGCGCATGATGTCATTAAAAAAGCTTGAGGGATTATCCGCATATGACGGAAAGGACATGTTTGATTTTGCAGAAGAAGGCGATGCCGATGCAATAAACCAAATTGAATCCATGTATCAAAGCCTTGCGGAAATATGCTACCTGCTTAACGTTGTAATTCAACCCGAATGCATTATACTTGGAGGAGGCATTACAAATAACCCTTCCTTTTTAGATGACATCCAGATCCATCTTGATCATCTCATTGAAAACAAAGGATTTCTGCTCACCTTGATCAGCCAGTTCCCAGGTGTTGAAACGCCAGAACAGGAACAGATTCAACTGAAACTCTGTTCACTTAAAAATGATGCGAACTTGATCGGTGCAGCTGTTCATTTTCAAGAACAGCAATCAAAGAATGCACTGAATTGTCCAGATCAGCAAATATCCGCCAGCTAAGCTGGCGGTTTTACTTCTACGGGCATACCCTTTAATACCATCTGCACTTTACAGCGCTGATGCAATCTGTTACGCGCACCTTTTACCTGCTACCCGTGAGCGGGTCTATATCCTCTAGTGTCATCTGATCTGCAATCCAGTCTTCATTCAATTGATTCGCGATGCATTCTTAAACGTGCGCGTGTTCTTCATGTCGTATCTGCATAATTACCACGACATCAAAACGCCCAGTCTCGAGACTTGTACCTTGTTTTCCCCAATGCTCATCGATTATCAAAAGCTCTTCCTTCTCAAAAATTCCATTACGCCCGATATACTTGGTTTTGATTCATATCCTGGAGGTTAATTCCAACAAAAAACCCACCAAGCAGTGGGTTTTGAGTGTAAAACGCAATAAACAAACTAACGTTTTGAGTACTGAGGTGCTCTTCTTGCGCCACGAAGTCCGTATTTTTTACGTTCTTTCGCACGGGAATCACGAGTCAAGAATCCTGCCGACTTAAGCTTAGGACGATAATCGTCAGAAGCCTGAAGCAATGCACGGCTGATACCATGACGGATTGCACCGGATTGACCGGTATATCCACCACCGTATACATTGACCTTAACATCAAATGTTCCAGAAGTTTCAGTCACATCGAATGGTGCACGAACAATCATTCGAAGTGTTTCGAGAGGAAGATATTCTTCCAATGTCTTGCTGTTTACAGTAATCACACCAGTTCCAGGAGTCAAATAGACACGAGCAACGGATGATTTTCTACGCCCTGTTCCCAAATAGGTCACAGTGGATTTTTTCTTTGTCGCCATATGTCCTCCTATCCCTTAATTTTTAGCTCTACTGGTTGCTGAGCGGCATGAGGATGCTGATCCCCTTTATATACAAATAAATGTTTGCGTTGCTTATCACCTAGACGTGTATGAGGCAACATACCTTGAATGGCTTTTTCAACCCATTCAATTGTATACTTCTCACGCATAATCTTCGTTGAACGTGACTTCAGACCACCAGGAAACTGAGAATGTCTGTAATAGATCTTCTTGAATTCCTGATCACCTGTAACAATGATCTTATCTGCATTGATGACGATGACATAATCTCCGGTATCAACATTCGGAGTATATGTCGGTTTGTGTTTACCTCTCAGGACAGTTGCAACTTCACTTGCCAGACGACCTAACGTCTGACCGGCTCCATCGACAACATACCATTGATGTACCACTTCCAAGGGCTTTGCCATAGTTGTTTGGCGCATTTTAAATACCTCTTTCCAAAAGTAGTTTCCGGGGCTACATTTGGCATAAAGTGCCAGTTATCATTCTACCCGTTTCTTGGATAAATGTCAATGAAAATTGCAGGACCTCTTCAAACCTTTTCGTAGCAATGATCATACAGAAATTCCCAGCATCCCTCACCTCGTAAAGGATGCATTATTTCAATGCATCCCATAAAAATCAGAACTCGCACCTGTTACTTCTCAGCAAACACTAATTCTGATTATTCCACCTTTGATTCTCTAAGACCTGGCACAAAACGATGATGTCATTCAATGATATCAGAGCATTTCAATTGATTGATCTACTGGCCGATATCAGGCAAGACTTTAGCGGTAAGCACATTGGTATATGTTGAAGACTTAGTCATTGTTTTCGTCTTCGAAGAGGAAGCTGCAAATATACTATAGCCATCAGCTACAAGACTATAATCGCTATCTAGTACAACGATATACTCCTGATTTGTCTTAAATTTGTAATCAGAATCCATTGTAAATTCAATATACTTCTGATCTCCTTCTTTTTCGGAGATTGTATCCAATCCCATTTTTTTAATCTTCTCTTCCGATAAGGTAGTCTTATACTCGTTCAGTGTAATCAGCCCACCTGAGGTCTTTAATGTAATTTCCTTCTCGTTGCACTCACCCTCTAAAACTTCAAGGACAGTTGCAGTATAGGGTGTCGTTGGAAGTGGATGCCCTTTGATGATTGAAGCATCGCCTACCCCAGTAACCACCACTTTAAAAATGAGTGTAGAATCATTAATAATCTTTTCGACATCAGTGATATCATACGCCCAACTCGCTGTAACTGAATATGTTCCATAAATTTCTTTATTATCAGCATTTGTCAACTCAACACTTTGGATTCCATCAGGCGGCACAAGCGATGCTTCCTGTTACGAACAACCCACCAATCCGAAAACCAATAATGGCACAAATGCTAGTCTCTGAATTCCTTTTATTTTCATATTCTTCCCTTCCTGTATCAGTATTTACTGTTAATTACGGCATTTGCATCAGGAGTTACATCCGTTACATTATAAAGAGTATATCCATACATAATTGAATACGGATCATAATACTGGTCCTTTAACCCATAGACATGCAACATTTCGTGTATGATAATTGATTCTCTCAAAACATTGGAATAGGTTCCCATTCGATATTCATTGATATGGACTTCTCCATAAACCCAATCAAGAGAGTTCATTGTTGAAACGCCATTGACATATACTCCATTTTGTTTCCTGAAAACAACTGTATAAGCATTGACACCTGCATTTATGCCACTACTCTGATAGTATTGATAAAACTCAATTTTTGCTTTCTGGATATTTGTTGTATGGTATAGATTTAGACGATTTGTTAGTCCAGGTGGATACATCAGCTTTTTAACAGCTCGTGGAATCGAGACTGTATACTCACAATTCGGATCTATCCAATAGTTGATATCCTTCCCTTTCTGTCATCTTATTTCTAAAACTAATATCCGAAATAGCCGCAGCATGTGTAGTTGATTCCTGAACAAACGAAAACTCGATAACCAATAAAAGTACAATTAAAACTCTTTTTTTCATTCAATTCCCCCATTTTCACAGATTATAATTCGTAAATTGAGTTAAGTCAACAGAAAAATAACATCGTCAATTCTATTGATTTCATAGATTATAATTTCTTATCCACAATCTTTGGGTTCACCACCTAATACGTGGCTTACATGAATTGAGGGCACCTAGCCCATTATCTTTTTTCCGCAGTCAAAAAGCACACCAACCTTTAAAGTCGATGTGCTCTGTTGCTGTTTCGGAATTTCAATCAAAATTTCTCGTTTACAGTATCGTTTCCTTTTGATTGGCAATACAGTCAAACATACTCTCATTCACGATTTTCTTTGCATTTATTGCGTAGAGCCCAAGACCCGATCCAGTTCTTCTTGAGTATAGAAAACCTGATCCAGGTAAAGACCGCATCCGTCAATTGTTAACCCTAACGCTTGTTTGTCCTTGGCCGCCATGATTTCCTTGACCCTCTCAACCGGCCATTCACCTGAACCCACTTCAACAACTGCGATGACCATTCGTCGAACCATATAGCGAAGAAATCCGCTTCCGATAAACGTTAAGCAATACTGACTGTCTCTCTTTTCCAATTCAGTGCGATAGATGGTTCTGACCTGATTCGGTTTCAAATCAAGGGGATTGGCACAGAATGACGTAAAGTCATGCGTCCCTTCAAAACAGGAAAGTGCCTGCTTCAATGCTCCTTCATTCAAGGGACTATTGTATTGATAGGTCGTTTCAGCCTCAAAGACATTGTAAGGTCCGCATTCAATGCGGTACTCGTAAGTTTTTGCACGCGCACTCAGTCTTGCATGGAACGCCTCCGTGACCGCTTCCACTTTTGTCACGTGAATATCACGCGGAAGCATTGAATTGAATGCACGTTCCCATCTGGATGCATCCAGATTCAACATGCTATCAAAATGGAATACCTGAGCCCGGGCATGAACTCCCCGATCAGTCCTGCCAGAACCGTGGATTGTTACCGGTTCCGGATGCATTGCATTCAGAACCGACTCAACAGTGCTCTGAATGGACGGTCCATGAATCTGCCGTTGCCATCCTAAATATTTTGCTCCATTGTATGACAGCGTAACTTTCCAGCGCATCAGAGAATGACCAGAACAATCATCCCAGCCAGAACCGTACCTGTAAACATTAGAAACAGGATATCCGCACGTTTGATTTTCAATTGCTTGTAACGGGTTCTTGTTTTTCCCGGGAAATAACCGCGGGCCTCCATCGCATCCGCAAGATCCTCGGCACGCTGGAAACTCGAAACGAAGAGAGGTATTATCAACGAGAGGATACCCATCACCTTTTCACGCATCTTCCCTTCTTTAAGATCGACTCCCCGGCTGGCCTGGGCCTTCATGATCCGGTATGTTTCATCGATTAATGTCGGAATAAAACGCAAAGCGATTGAAATCATCATCGCAATCTCGTGAGCAGGCACCTTAAAGCGTTTCAAAGGCCCCAATAAGTCCTCAATGCCCAACGTTAAATCCAATGGCTTCGTAGTAGCAGTCAGGATGGTTGTGACTGTAATCATCAGCAAAAGCCTTACCATGATATAGAATACTTGAATTAGCGCATCACTGTAGACAGTCAATGACAATACTGAAAAAAGAGGAACGCCTGTCTTGATAACAAAGACATTGATAATCAGAAGAAAGATGAGCATAAACAGCATCGGACGCATTGATTTCAAAATAAAAGAGAGTTTGATTTTGGACATTAGAACGCCCAGAAGCAAGACTGCGCCCAGAATACCGTAACCTAAAAACCCTACGGGCAGAAAGACAGCAATCAAGTACAAGAACATAGCGGATATCTTAATGCGCGGATCCAAGCGATGCAGCAATGAATCATAGGGAATATAACGCCCTAGTGCAATATTACTCATGCCCGACCTCCCGTGCAATCTCCCGCGCAATCGTATCAAGATCGAAAGCATCTTCACTGAGCGTAAAACCATTCCCCATCAACTGATCCCGCAGAGTAACTACTGGAGGGGCGACGATATCAAGTCTATCCAAAAGTTCTTTATCCTTGAAAAACGCACGTGCCTTGCCTTGGGAGACAACCTCACCTTTTTCCATAACAACCACATCATCGGCATAATCAAGAACCTGTTCCATATTATGAGTGACAATCAGGATTGTTTTCTGATAAGTGCGGTTGAGATTAACAAAGAGGGCCATCATTTGCTGTGCTCCTTGCGGATCCAATCCTGCAGTCGGCTCATCCAGAACCAAGACATCTGGATTGATGGCCAATATCCCGGCAATGGCGACACGGCGTTTCTGACCTCCGGAAAGTTCAAACGGTGAAAGGTCCAAATACGTTTCATCAAGACCGACCATTTTCAGGGAATCAATGACACGTTGCTTAATTTCTTCAGGCGGTACACCGAAGTTTTTGGGACCAAACCCCACATCTTTTTCGATGGTCTCTTCAAACAACTGCGCTTCGGGAAACTGGAAAACCAGACCGACCTTCTGCCGAAGTGCCTTTAACTGCGTATTTTTGGAATGTGCATAAAGGGTCTTATCCAAAACCACAACTTCACCTTGAGTCGGAATCAGCAAAGCATTCAAATGCTGGACCAAGGTTGACTTGCCTGATCCGGTCGCTCCGATAATCGCAGTGATCTTTCCAACCTGAATAGAAAGGTTTATATTTTTAAGTGCAACGTAGGCAAACGGTGTATTCGGCGAATACTCGTAGCTTACTGCTTTGAATTCAATTGCCATAGTTCACGCACCATCCCCTCTAAATCCAGTTCCTGAGTAAAATGTATCCCCTGTCTTTTAAATGCATCCGAGACTTTAACACTGAAGGGCACATCCAGCGACAGATCAAACAGTTCCTGTTTTCTCAGAAGAATATCCTGAGGTTTGCCCTCCATAGCCAATTGACCCTGCGACATGACAAAGACATAATCCGAACCGCTGACTTCTTCAATATCATGAGTGATTGAGATAATGGTCGTCTTCTCTGTTTCATAGATCGAGCGGACAAGGTCATTGACTTCTTTCTTGCCTTTTGGATCCAGCATACTTGTCGCTTCATCCAGAATCAGAATATCAGGATGCATAGCCAATACACCGGCAATCGCAACCCGTTGTTTCTGTCCGCCGCTCAGTTTCGTCGGTTCATGTTCCAGAAAATCCAGCATCCCGACCTGACCGGCAAATTCCATGATAATCGCATCCATGTCCTTTGGATCCACCTGATGATTCTCTAACCCGAAGGCAATATCATCCCGTACCGTGGAGCCGATAAACTGATTATCCGGATTCTGGAAAACAATTCCGATCTTATCCCGGATAAGGTAAACAGTCTTATCCGTCAATTCTTGGCCGTCTATTTCAATTGTCCCGGACTGCTTCTCCAATAATCCTAGAAGCAGTTTCGCGATTGTGCTTTTACCACTGCCATTATGGCCAATAATCGTATTATAAGAACCCTTTTTGATTCCTAATGAAAGATCCTTGATCGTTGGGTTGCTTTCATCATATGCAAAATTCAGATTCTTGATTGAAACTATCATCGCTTACCTCACTGTTCTTCATCTTACCCCTGATTCATTACGCGTGCCTGAATGGCTTCAACAATCGGCTTAACCTGAGCCACCGCATGAACCACGGTTCGTGCACCCGTCACTGCATCACCAGAAGCGTAGACACCTTCCAGAGAAGACATTCCCTGAGCATCGACTGCTATATTCTGCCACTTATCCAATTCAATGCCTTGCATGTGGAAATCCATACCGCGGTTTATTGAGACAATCACATGCCTAGCCTCAACAAAACAGGTTTCTGCCGGGATTGATTGATCCCATTCATTGTTTTCGTCATACACTTTTTTCTCAAACCAGACACCATCTGCACAGATTTGCTGCGGGGCCATTCCCGTATTCAGAATCACGCCATCAGAAGCTGCTTCATCCAATTCGTGCTGGCTTGCGCGGATCCGATTGGTTCGCGCATAGACATCCACTTGAGCTGCCCCTGATCGTTTGGCAACCCGGGAAACATCAATGGCCGAATTACCGGCGCCCAAGACAATAACCCGCCCTTCAACGGCATACGCCTCAGGATTGACGAGATAATCCACGCCGGAAACGGCGTATTCTTTTTCACCTTCAATATGAAGATCTTTCTGTTCCCAAACGCCGACGGCAACCAGCAAGGCTGAATAGGTTTCACGCAGTTCGTTGAAACGTTGCTGATCAATACAGGTATTCGTATGACTCACGATACCGCACTGTTCCAGAACAGTTTCGTAACGGTCAATTATAGAATGAGACAACCGGAAGTCAGGAATGCCATAGCGAAGTGTTCCGCCTAATTTGGGCTGCTTTTCATAAATCACAGAAGCAATTCCCTTGGAACGCAAAAGCAACGCGGCAGCGATGCCTGAGGGTCCCGCTCCGATAATCGCAACCTTTTTCTCAGTAACCAACGGCTGATTATAGACGGTTTCAAGATGATCAAGCATATCAAGTCCAATTGATTTCTCAATTTCATTGACCGCAATCGGGGTTGACTTTATTCCCAGAATGCAATTCCCAACGCACTGTGCCTGATGATTGCAGACATATGAGCAGACCAATGAAAACGGATTATTCAGATAAAGCATCTGTCCCGCTTCTTCTATCCTATTTTCCTTGAAAAGCCTAATCATGGCCGGCACTTCAGTGCTGATTGGGCAGGCATTATGGCACCGGGCAACCTTGCACTGCAGACACCGCTGTGCTTCTTGGTTCAGCTCAAGACTCATCCGAGATCACTTCCTTCACTGTATCTTAACTAGTTTACCATAAATCAAGGAATAGGGGTATAAATGGCAAGTATTTTACACGGCCTTCTAAAAAAATACGCTGATTCAACAGCGTATTTCCTTTATTTCAAATGATTGTTCATCCAATCCGTAATTGCATTCAGCCGCTTGAGTCTCGCCTTAGGCTTTCCGCTGCGGGAAAGTTCATGATTTTCACCCTTGAACCAGACAAAGGATGTTTCAACTCCTCTTTCTTTCAATAAAGTATAGAATTGCAAACCCTGTTCAATCGGGCAACGGTAATCTTCATCGGAGTGCACAAACAGCAACGGTGTCTTCACCTGGTCCACATACTTCAACGGCGAATGAAACCAGAGTTTTTCCAGATCAGCCATCAACGTTCCATCATTCTGATCAGAAGCAAAGTACCAGCCGATATCCGATGTACCGTAGAATGAAATCCAATTGGAAATAGAGCGCTGGGTAGCAGCTGCTTTGAAACGATCCGTATGCCCGACAATCCAGTTTGTCATAAAGCCGCCGTATGACCCGCCAGTCACACCTACGCGGTCTTTATCGATAGCGGGATAGCTATTGAGAACAGTATCGGTAAAGACCATCAGATCATCATAATCAATGGTCCCGTACTTTCCGCGGATATCCGAGAAATCACCGAATCGACCATCACCGCCACGCGGATTGGTAAAGAAGACAAAGTAGCCCTCATTGGCCCAAACCTGCATTTCATGATAATAGACCTCGCTGTATACCGTCTTCGGACCCCCATGAATGTCCAAAATAGCCGGATATTTCTTTGCAGGATCATAATTGCGAGGTTTAATGACCCACCCATCCAATTGAACATGATCATTGGTGTAATCAATATATTCGATTCCCCCGACATAGTAATCCTGCAGGACGCTTTGGTTGACTGCCGTAATCTGGCGATAGCCATTATTCTCAAGATCCAGTTCATAGATTTCCTGAAGATTCTGATCAAGCAGGATGATGGCGTAGAGTGACCCGTTGATTTCAACGATACCATCGATACTTGCGCCATCAGCGACAAACAATTCACTCAATTCGCCTTGCTCATTGATTTCTATCAGATTACTTGAATAATTGTTCAGACCGATAAACCAGAAATCCGTCGCATGCTTCAGAGATGCTGGCGAACCCCCTAAGCGTGTATCTGAGCCGATGGAACTGTGATCAGGAAAACCGAATTCCGCAATCAAGACCAGTCGACCCTCTTCAACCGCATAGAAATCCGGGTTCTGATTCAATCCGAATTCTTCTTGATTGCTGCCAGACACGATTAAACGATTTTTCAATTTCTTAATGGTACTGTACCCGAAAAGTTCATCAACAAGGACTGTTGTCTTCTTGGTTTTCAGATCGTAGGCAAACAGCCGGCTCTTCAGCGGCATAACTCCCTTGATTTCATTGCCGGCATAGTAGATAACCTGATTTTCATCATCGTAATCATAAGTATCAACAGAAAGGTTTGCATCAACGATAGAATCAAATCGTTCTGATGCCGGATGATAGACGAAGCATTGCGAACGCGCTCCTTTCAGGAACCCTGATCCATTGCTGTAGAAGGGGATTTCATCAAAGGTCTCGACAAAAGTGAACTCCTTTTGTTCAGCTAGGAATGAATCACGCTTCTTCGGATCAAAGAGCTGATGCGCCTCTTTGCTCAGGGTTGCTGAAATCAGCCACTCTTGCTCAGAAAGCACCCGTAAGGCAGTGATGGGAATCGGCAATGCCGTTGCATATGTCAATTGTTTCGTGGTTAGGTCATACCGATAAAGAACGGTGTATTTGGCCTTGACCTTCGCTTTATCCGCGGCTGTTTTCGCAAACGGAATCAACAGAACCGTATCACTTTCCCAAAAGAACCGGCTTTCATTCTTCAGATTCAACAGCCGCCAAGACCGTGATCCATCATAGGCATACAACGTAAAGACATAGTCATTCTGTTTTAAGCGGGTGTTACTGAGTGCATAAGCAAATACCGTTTTGGAAGGATTGGCCTTCAAACCACTGATTGAGTGGAAGTCCAGGAAGTGATCGCGTTCAAGTTTTTTCATAATTTCCCTCAGTTTTCTTCGTGCAGGACCGTAATGATTTCCAGAATCACCCGAGTCGCTTTTTCCATATCATCCACAGAAGCAAATTCATACTTGCCATGGAAGTTCTCCCCCCCAGTAAACAAATTCGGTGTCGGTAATGTAGGATAATTGCGACCCATCTGTTCCTCCGCGAACAGGTTCTGTAATCGGTTCAATCCCCAACCGATGCATTGCTGTTCGGGCCAGTTCGACAATGGACATGTCTTTTTCGATGATATTCTTCATGTTATAGTACTGATCACGGACCTCGGTTTTCACGGCAGCATAGCCGTACTTAGCATTCATCCGCTGTTCAATTTTCGCAAACATTGCTTTACGGGCTTCAAAACGCTGTGTGTCGTGGTCGCGGATGATATAGCCCAAAACAGCATCCTCAATTGTCCCATTGAATTGATTCAGGAAATAGAAACCCTGTGTGCCTTCAGTCTGTTCCGGAACCTCATCAGCCGGCAAGGCATCCGCAAATTCCCGTCCTAGACTGATCGCATTGATCATGGCCCCTTTGGCTGTTCCTGGATGGACGCTGATTCCCTTCAAGGTAACTGTTGCCGCTGCACCATTGAAGGTTTCATACTCCAATTCTCCCAATGGCCCACCATCCACTGTGTAGGCAAAATCAGCATTGAATGCCTTCACATCGAAACTCTGGGCCCCATAGCCGATTTCTTCATCAATCGTAAAGGCCACCCGTACTTTCCCATGCTTGATCTCTGGATGCTGAATCAGGTATTCCATGGCGGTCATGATTTCCGTAATTCCCGCCTTGTCATCTGAGCCTAATAGCGTCGTTCCATCCGTGGTAATCAACGTATGCCCAACGTAGTTTTTCAGATTAGGAAAAGCAACCGGATCCAGTGTTTCTTGGTTTCCCAGAGCAATGGCTTTCCCATCATAGTTTTCAATGATCTGCGGATTAACCCCGACAGCATTGTAATCGGCTGTATCCATATGCGCTATAAATCCAACCACAGGTAATGGCTTCTCTGAATTTGCCGGCAATGTTGCGACAACATTCCCCGAAGGTTCAATAGTAACCTCCTGCATCCCGATTTCCTTTAATTCCTGAGCAAGTTGCTTCCCAAATACCAATTGACTTGGTGTTGAAGGAATTGTTGTCGAATTTTCATCTGATCGCGTTTCCACTTTCGCATAACGGATCAATCGCTCCATCAGTTTTTGTTTCATATTTTTACCTCAATCCCCTTTAGAAAAAAGAAGGCTTCCCTTCTTTTAAGCACTGACTAATTCGTATGATTTGTAAAGGCCATGATTGTCCACAACCTGATCATAGACACTCTGCAGTTCCGCAACAACACCTTCTTCATTGTTATCAATGACTTTGGAAACTGTCGCAATCAGATCACCGACATCATCCAAGGTATAGCCTTGATCTTTAAGCTGCTTAACGACTTCAAAGAATGTGTCTTCATTGGTAAAGGCCAAAGTATGCGTGACTTTAACATTCGGAGCACTCACTAAGACCAATGCATTCTTCGCTTCTTCGAACAACGTTTCCTTGGCAGGCTGAAGTTCAACATAGG
>CALNCD010000105.1 GCA_937874965.1 uncultured Erysipelotrichaceae bacterium
TGATGTTTATTCCATGAACTATCTTTCCTCAAATATGCCGACCTTGGCTGAGTTTACCCAAGTGATAGCGGACTATCTGCGACAGGAGAAGGCAGATTTAGTCATAACACATAACTTAGGCACCCTCCATGACCGTCATTACTTTACGTATCGCGGTGTTCATGAAGCAGTAAAACGATTGCGTCAGGAAGGGCAGGACATTGATCTGCTGTATGGTGAAAACCTTGAAGATCTTATTGGTTTTACACCGACGCTCTATGTTAAGATGGGTGAAGAAGACGTGGCAGCATGGTTTGATGCACTTCAACAGTATGACCTCTTCCAGGGAGCAGTAAATGTCGTTCCGTACGATGATTATTATCGGACGATGGGTCGGGTAAGAGCTCTGGAGGCAGGAACTCCTGGATTTGTGAAGGCATTCATGCATGCCGGGCTTGTCGAATACGACTAAGAAGGAGGTTCTTATATGAGAAGAGTAGTATTGCTTTGTGCAGCTGGAATGTCAACCAGCCTGCTGGTTACAAAGATTCAAGCTGAAGCACAACGTCAGAATTATGAACTCAGCATTGAAGCATTTCCTGTCGCAAAGTATGCAGAGGCAACACAGGACGCTGATGTTGTCCTTTTGGGACCGCAGATTCGCTATGAACTAAATCGAATCAAGGCAGCAGTAAGTGTTCCTGTTGAAGCGATTGACATGACTGCATATGGCATGATGGATGGTCCAAAGGTCATCGCACAGATTAAAGCTTTGCTTCATGATTAGCATCTCGTTTGAGATGCTTTTATCTATCAGATAGAGATGAGGATAATATGGTTGATTTGAGTAGATTAAATACTGAGAAACGAAACAGTCGGACGATGACAATTGATCGGCTAAAGACGAAGGAATTTGTCCAACTTGTTCATCAGGAGGATTACGGTGCCTTTGCAGCGGTTGGCGCAGCTGCAGAAGAGATTGCAACCTGCATTGATGTCGCGGCAAAAAAGATGAGTCTGGGGGGACGATTAATCTATATCGGTGCTGGGACCTCGGGTCGTCTGGGTGTACTTGACGCATCGGAATGCCCGCCAACCTATGGGGTAAGTCCTGAAGTGGTTGTCGGACTGATAGCTGGAGGTGACACTGCGTTAAGAACGGCTGTTGAAGGCGCGGAGGACAGTTCAAGTTTAGCCGGCGAAGATCTGATGGCGATTCAGTTGACAGAACATGATATTGTCTGTGGAATTGCGGCGTCGGGACGAACTCCCTATGTGATTGGTGGTCTACGATTTGCACAGAATATCCAGGCTACCACATTCGCAATTTCTTGTGTTGAAGGCAGTGAAATAAGTGCTTTGGCAGACTATTCAATTGAATTGCTGGTTGGACCAGAGGTTATTACCGGCTCGACTCGAATGAAAGCGGGAACTGCCACGAAATTAGTATTGAATACATTAACCACGGGAATAATGGTTCAGCTAGGGAAGGTGTATAGTAATCTAATGATAAATATGCAGGCCAGCAATGAGAAACTAATCCATAGAGCCCGTCAAATCGTATGCTGGGCATGTGATGTGGATGAAAGGACCAGTGAGGACTATCTTCAAGCCTGTGATTACCATGTTCCCACGGCAATTGTGATGCATATCTGCGATTTAAATGCGTCTGAGTCCAGAATATTGTTGGAACAGTATGACGGGAATATCCAGGCAATACAACGGCAGTACAAGGAGGTTTAATATGCTAGGTATTTCATCGTATTTCAAAGATCTGAGTTTTGAGTATCTAAGCCAAGCACGAATCCGTGGAGCAGAGTATGTCTTCACCTCTTTGCATATTCCTGAAGAGGACCAAGGATTAGTGAGATTACATATTCAACCTTTTTTATACCATGTCCAGGCTATTGGTCTATTGCCTGTTTTTGATATCTCAATGAAAACTTTCGAGCTGCTGGGATTAGAGGAAAATGATTTTGATGGCTTGTTGGAAAAGGGAATCACCTGCATCCGTCTAGATTATGGCTTTGACCAGCCGGAATTAGTAAAACAGTTAATGGTATCTTTCAATGTCTTTCTGAATGCGAGTACACTGGATGAAAGGCTTCTGAAGCAGTGCCAGGAGATCGGGATAGATATGGGGGAGTTAACGGTGATGCATAACTTTTATCCAAAACGGGACACAGGACTAGGATGGGATGTTTTCTGTCAGAAAAACCACTTGTTCAAAGCCTTTGGATTACGTGTGATGGCCTTTGTTGCCGGTGATTCATTGAAACGATTTCCGTTGTATGAAGGATTGGTCACGGTTGAGAAACATCGGCAGATTCATCCGTTGGTGGCTGCGATGGAACTCCTGGAAAAAGGAGAGGTTGATGATGTGGTAGTTGGCGACAGTGAAGCTAAACTGAGTACGTTGAGTGCACTTTCGGAGTTTATCAATAATCGGACTGTCGTGCTTCCTGTATGGAGTGAATCAGGGTGTCCGCTGGATTTTTCAACAACGTATATGATCCGCAGGGATGATTCCGAACGGTTAATAAGGCTTAACGTCAGGCGTTCAGAAGATATTGGACCTCGACATAATAATATCCGGTGTAAAGGGGCAATCACTCAAGATAATCGCCTTGCGGGCCGCTATTGTGGTGAGATACAGATACAGCGGGTTTCACTGGAAAACAGCCCAAGTTCAAATGTTATTGCTTTTATACGTCAGGACATGGTTGATGCTGTGGATTTTATCTCTTCCTCAATGCTTCTCAGGTTTGCCTCAATGAATGAAACCAGGAGTGATGATTAAACAGATGTTCGGTTTTCTACTATCCTCTTTGAGCCATCGGTAGTGCTTTGCTTCAGAGATGATGGTTTTCTTTTGAAATCTTTGAACTATTTTATGATTATTTTAATGAAATTATATTTCATTAAAGTGACAAACATGTTAAAATACTTGTAGAAGAAGAGGATAAATATGAGCTGTTTAACCCGTATATATGAAGCTCAGGAAAGCTTCACTGAAACTGAACGAAAGATAGCAGACTACATTGTGACTCATCAGGAAATGGTCCTGGTAAGTTCTGTTCAAGTACTTGCTGTGAAAACCAAGACGAGTGCTGCTGCAATCACCCGGTTTGCGAAAACATTAGGATACAAGGGCTTGCCTGCTCTCAAGTTAGACTTGGCATTGGACACAAAGGATATGCGTCAGGATCTAACCGACTCCATTGAGTCATCAGATAGTTATGAGTTGATTGCGAAAAAGACGTATCAGTATCATCTGGATAGTATTAAGAAGATCTATGATCTAGTTGATATTAATGCGCTGACTCAAAGCGTGGATGCTCTCGAGAGAGCGCATCGGATATTTTTGTTTGGGGTCGGGTCAAGCGGAAATGTTTGCAATGACTTTTATCATAAGCTAACCCGGCTTGGCTATCCTGTTAATTTCCATCCTGATACACATATTCAATTATCCAGTGTTGGCAATATTACTCCGGATGATGTCGCAATCGCTATTAGTTACAGCGGCGAAACCCGGGATATTCTCGTACCTATCCGTCATGCCTTAAAGATTAATGCAACAACAATCGGTATTTCCCAGATCGGGAAGAATTCCTTGGCAAAAGAGGTTGATATCAGTTTTTCCTTGCCAAGGCAGGAGGGAAGCTTGCGTATCGGTGCAATAGCAAGCCGTGATACATCACTCTATGTCTGTGATCTGATTTATCTGTGCCTGGCAAAGAAAGATTTGCCAGAGACTATCAAAAAGCTAGAGATGACGCGG
>CALNCD010000106.1 GCA_937874965.1 uncultured Erysipelotrichaceae bacterium
GTGAAAATAGCACGCTGCCAGGTAATTCGGTTCTCCTTGAGAACCTTTTTTTATATGATATAATGATCATGGAATTGGAGAAGGTATGATAACACGATTAGTAAGCCATTCGCCAGAAGAAACTATTGAAATTGGAAATCAATTTGCCAAGGAATTGAATAGTGGCTGTGTAATTACACTTAAGGGTGATCTGGGAAGCGGAAAAACAACATTTACCAAAGGAATTGCGAAAGGCCTGGATATTACTCAGACTGTTAACAGTCCGACATTCAATATTCAGAAGCTCTACCGTGGCCGTTTGCTTTTGAATCATATTGATGCTTATCGTCTGGAGGGTGCAAACCAGGATCTCGGATTCGCTGATTACTTCGATGATGAAAGTGTCACGGTTATTGAATGGGCTGATTATCTCGGGAGTTTATGGATCAGCATTGATTATCGAATTGAATTTATTCGGATTTCTGATGACGTCCGGGAAATCCTGATAGAAAGTGTGTCGTCTGATGAAAACGTTAATTCTTGATTCTTCGTTTCTTTACCTTGTTATTGCAATTGCCGATGATAACGGCAAGCTTGTGTTTAACCATCAGCTTGACTTGCCAAAGCAGCAGTCTGAATTTATTTTTGTTGAAATTGTTTCTGCTCTGGAAGAAACAGGCTATTCGATTAATGATCTAGATCGTATTGTCATTACCCGTGGTCCTGGCAGTTATACAGGGACACGAATTGCGATGACGATTGCTAAAGTGTTAGTGACCTTGCTTCCATCGATTTCATTGTATACAGTATCGACACTTCAGGCAATTGCGGGTCTTCAAAGTGGGTTTGCCTTCATTGATGCTCGTTCAAAACGAGTGTATGGTGCTTCAATTGATAATGGTCGGATTATTTCAGAGAAAATATACCAGTTTGATGATCTTTCTGATATCGATGATGAGCTCTTCGGACAGCTTTCTTTATTAGGAAAAGCTGACAAATTTGGAAATCTGGCCCAGAATATTCTTGATCTTCAATCATTTTGGGTCAAAGTCGATCAGATTGATTCACTGGTTCCTGCCTATTTGAAAGAGAATGCTGAATATGGTTCGTCAACGAATTGAAATCATGGAGATTGCTGATCTTGATGAAGTTATGCAGATTGAAAGGAGATTGTTCTCTTTGCCATGGCGTGAATCGGATTATCGGGGAGAATTGGAAAGTCAATTTTCATATAATCTGGTTCTACGTATTGATAATGCTATTGTTGGTTATGCCTGTATGCGTGTTATTCTCGATGAAGCTTCAATAACGACAATCGGCATTGACTATCCTTATCAGAGCCTGGGTTTTGCAAGACAACTCATGGTTCATTTACTTCAATATGCTGAAATGAAGCGGGCTCTTTTTTGTGACCTTGAAGTTCGTGTTTCCAATAAACGGGCGATTTCATTATATCAGTCTTCTGGATTTAACGTCATTGGGTTGCGGAAAAAATACTATCCGGATAACCACGAAGATGCTCTTGTGATGAGAAAGGAATTTAGTGAAAATGAAGAATACAATTATACTGGCCGTTGAATCGAGTTGTGACGAAACAGCAATTGCGCTGATTCGGAATGGTAATGATGTTTTATCCAATATTGTTTCTTCGCAAATTGATACGCATGTGCTTTATGGCGGTGTAATTCCTGAAGTTGCAAGTCGTCTTCATATTGAGAACATTACAGTCGTTTTAAAAGAGGCCTTGAAAGATGCGTCAATCAATCCCTCTGAGATCGATGCTGTAGCGTTTACCCAGGGTCCGGGTTTGATTGGAAGTTTACATGTTGGTGTGCAAGCTGCAAAAGCAATTGCATTGGCCCTCGATAAACCACTGGTTCCTGTTCACCATATTGCCGGACATATCTATGCGAATCGATTTGTCAGTGAATTGACCTATCCGTTGCTTTCTTTGGTTGTGTCTGGTGGACATACCGAACTGGTGTATATGAAAGAGGATTTTGATTTCACCGTACTTGGTCGTACAGGGGATGATGCAATTGGCGAGGCTTTTGACAAAGTTGCCAGAGTTATGGGGTTAGGGTATCCAGGCGGACCGAAAATCGATAAATTAGCAAAGGAAGGTCATCATCAATATGACTTTCCAAAAGTGAAAACAGAAAACCCGTTGGATTTTTCCTTTAGTGGATTAAAATCTTCTGTCATTCAAACGCTTGATCGTGAACGGCGTAATCTCCGGGAAATCAATCCGGCTAATCTTGCTTTTGACTTTCAAGAAGCCCTACACGACGCTCTTCCGATCTATAACCGGATTGAACATTTCTTATCCTGAGATTACGATCGTTATTCCGCCCATGTGGTGTTGCACGGATAATGCAGCCATGATTGGTGCAGTCGGGTACGCTGCATTCAACAAGGGGATCAGAGGGAACTGGAGCGTTTCAGCGGATTCAAATCTGATATTGTGAAATAAGTATTTTTTTCACAATCACTTCTGGTTGTGTGGTAAAATAGAAGAAAGTCTGGAGTGAGATTATGAGTGAAAATAAAGTAAAAGTACCGAAAGCAACCATGCAGCGTTATCCAATCTACTTAAAGGCTTTGCGTAAATTGCAGAGTATGGGCATTGAACGTGTGCTTTCACGTGAATTGGCTTTGTTCGTTGATATCGAATCAACCACAATCCGCCGTGACTTCTCATTCATCGGTTCGCTTGGCAAACAAGGCTATGGGTATGATATCGTTAAATTGATTGATACATTTGAAGCACTGCTGGGTGTAGCTTACGATGAGAAAATTATTCTGGTCGGAGTCGGTAATTTAGGCAAGGCAATTATGAATTATAATCGATGGAATCACGTTGTCGGTGAAATCGTCTGTGCTTTTGACAGTGATCCTGCGAAGGTCGGATACGAGAACGGTATTCCTGTTTACCATATGAATGAAGTCGCAACAAAGATGCCTGAGGGTTGCCGGATTGCGATACTTACAATATCGCAGAATGTTCAGGATACGATTGATAAACTTGTCAATGTCGGAATCAAGGGATTTGTTGACTTTTCCCATGAACACATTCAAGTGCCCAAAGGCATCGTCGTTAAACCGGTTGATGTTGTTTCTACGATACAGGAATTAATTTTCCAGACGAATAATCTTTAAGAGGAGACGTTGACATGATAACTTATATGACAGTCCGTGAATGCTATGAGATGGTAGCCGACAGTGTTGCCATGGAAATCGATGCGATTGAATATGTCCAGCTTCAAGGTTGGGTACGAACGAATCGTAACAGCAAGTCCATTGGGTTTATTGAATTGAATGATGGTACCTATTTCAGAAATTGCCAATGTGTTTACTCTGACGTGCTGGAAAACTTCAATGAAATTCTTCATTATGCGACCGGAACAGCTTTAACAGTCATCGGAAAGCTGAAAATAACACCCGATGGTCGTCAGCCTTTTGAAATTGAAGTAACCGGCCTGTCATTGGAAGGTGAATGTGCCAGCGACTATCCGCTTCAGAAGAAACGCCATTCGTTTGAATATCTCCGTGAAATTGCCCATCTTAGACCTCGAACCAATACATTCAGTGCTGTTTTCAGGTTGCGTTCTGTTCTTTCAATGGCTATTCATGAATTTTTTCAGAATCAGGGTTTCATTTATGTTCATACGCCAATTATCACAGGCAATGATGCTGAAGGAGCAGGAGAAACGTTTACGGTAACTACTCGTTCAGATGACAACTATGAGAAGGATTTTTTCAATAAGCATGCCGCACTGACTGTTTCCGGCCAGCTTCATGTTGAAGCTTTTGCATTAGCTTTCAGGGATGTTTATACATTTGGACCGACTTTCCGTGCTGAAAATTCAAACACGGCACGCCATGCCAGTGAATTCTGGATGGTCGAACCTGAAATCGCCTTTGCTGATCTTGAAGATGATATGGATACCCTGAATGACAATCTCAAAGTGGTGCAAGATCGGAAGAGCACACGTCTGAACTCCAGTCACCGTACGTAATCTCGTA
>CALNCD010000107.1 GCA_937874965.1 uncultured Erysipelotrichaceae bacterium
CATTGTTGAAGTCGGGGAAAAGAAGAAGATGACATATCCGAGAAAGACGAGGACGCTTGCAAAGAAATAGACTTTCTTGCGCAGGAAATGCTTGGAAACCTTTGGGAAAAGCACTAATGACGTAATCTGCGCAATCCCGAGAACCAATGCAAAGCTGGAATACTGATTGACATCACCATAAACATACGTGAAGTAATACTGGCCAAACGAGGTTGTCGTTGTGTATCCGATCATAAACAGGGCCATCGCAATGATAATCCACAGCAGCTGATCATTCTTGAAAATCACCTTGAATAAATCACTGAAATGAGTTGTGGCCTGCTTCTCGGTAATCACATCCCTCTCTTTGACAAAGACCAGCATGACAAACTGGAAGACCAGCATCACGCTGACGGCAATAATCGCCAGGACGAAATACCCTTGCTGCCAAGAACCAAACAGATTACCCAAGGCCTGGGTCAGCGGCGTAATGAAGATGACCATCGCAAACATTCCAAGATTGGCACAGATTCGCGCTACTGCCCCGATTTTCTCCCGTTCCTTCTGGTTTTGACTCAGGGAAGGCAGCATTGACCAGTAGGCGATATCATTGGCCGTAAAACTGATTTCCCACAGCAAATAAGAAATCAGGAAAATGACAACAAAGGCTGGACCGGTCAGTTTGAAATCCGTGAACATCAGGACCGTAAAGACGCTTGATAACAATGCACCGATCAGAATCCAAGGCTTGAATTTCCCCCACTTTGAATGGGTATTGTCCACAATAACCCCCATAAAAGGATCATTAACAGCATCAAAGACCTTGGTTCCGGTAATGACAGCGGTAATATAACCCAACGTCAGGTTATCCACCTTCAGGACATTGGTCATGTAAAACATCAGATACATGCTGACCATCGTATAAACGGCATCTCTGCCGATTGTTCCTATCCCATAGAAATAATGATTGAGCTTGCTGCGTCGGTTCATGTGATAACCCCCTTATCGTCAACGGAATAAAGTGTTGACCCGAAATCGCCCCAAAGACGAACCTGATTATTATAATAACTGCCGATAAACTGTTGATTGAGTCCGATTCCGCCATTCAAAGCACCACCGCTGACTTCAAAGGACTCCTGTGCATCACTAAGACTGTAGTATTTATTGGCGGCAGCGATCACCCATCCATGCGGATTAAGATGAACGGGAAGGACATGCTTGATTAATTCGCCGAAATCCGCAATCATCAAGCGTTGGGGCTTGCTGGTGACCTGATAGCGATGATCCCTCAGAAAGCCATGGCCACGCAGGTAATCATCACTATCAGAAGCATTCATCTGCATTTGGTAATACCCCAGAACGGTCTCTTTCCCCGAGCGGATCTGCCAGATCATCTGATTTGACTTGAAGGGGATAACCTTCTGAAACTCCCCGAACTGCAGGGTCTGCCGATGGGCCTTGTAATAGTCTATCTGTGCTTTGATTTCTTTGACTTCTTCATGATTCAGCAGATTCAGATCCAGTTCATAGCCCAGGACGCCAAATGCCGCAACATTGAAGCGGGTCGAGAGCGATGTCTTTCTTAGTGTCTGCTGATGCGGAGAACTGGACACATGGTTACTGATGGTCGAAGGCGGATAGAAAACCAGCAACCCATCCTGAATCTTCAGCCGTTCAATCGGATCAGTATCATCGCTTGCCCAAATCTGCGGACTGTAGCACAGCATTCCCAAATCAAACCGATTGCCCCCACTGGCGCAGCTTTCCAGAAGCACCTGCGGATGTGTTTCGAAAACTCTCTTCAATATGCGGTAAAGTCCTATCATGTAATCCAGATTAAACCGTCCTTGACGGGCGATATCCGTATGAAAGACATCACTTTGATGGCGATTCATATCCCATTTGATAAACCTGATCGGATAGTTATCCAGAAGTCGGTTCAGAGAATCGGAGATATAGTCCACAACCCGGCTCTGACTTAAATCCAAAACATACTGATTCCGACCTAAGGACGCTTTGCGGCCAGGCACTTGCATAACATAGTCCGGATGTAGTCTGAACAGATCACTGTCTTCATTGACCATTTCAGGTTCAACCCATAGACCGAAATCCAATCCGATCTGCTTTAGCTTGTCACCGAAATGATGAAGCCCTTGAGGGAACTTCCGGGCATGAATCCGGTAGTCACCAAGACCCGCATTGTCAGCATCACGCCCGGCAAACCACCCATCATCGAGAACGAATAATTCACAGCCGAGATGCTTGGCCTTTTTGGCCAAGGCAAGCAGTTTTCCTTCATTGAACTTAAAGAATGTGGCTTCCCAGTTATTATAGATGACGGGGCGGGGTTTGAACTGAAAATTGCTCGGGATAATATGATGATTGATGAAATGATGACTCGCCCGTGAAAATCCGCCCAGCCCTTGATCCGAAAAAATCAAGACAGCTTGAGGTGTCACTAAGGATTCATGCTGTTTTATCGCAACCTTGAAATTCTGATCGGAGAGCCCTGCACTTAGCCTAACCTGATTGAAACTATCCAGTTCAACTGCGCTTAAGTGATTGCCGCTGAAAATCAGATTACAGCCATAGACCCATCCGTTCTCCTGGGTTGCGCTTGACTCAGCCAGCAAAAACGCTGGATTGGCCCGGTTGGAACTATTGCCGGTCGTTGAACCATGTGAAGTTACTCCGATAGCAAGATCATGTGTATAGGCATGGCTTTCTTTAATCCAGCCGCCTGCAAGACGCAGCAGTTTGAAATCACGGTTTTCCAGATCCAGCATCATGCTCATGCATCGTGTTAATTCCAATGATGAAGGTTCATGATTGATAATCTCGAGATTACGAAGGATCGCATCACTGTCCTCAAAAACCGTATAATTCAAGACGACCTGAACATTGAAGAGCGTATCCTGCAGAACAACTGATAATGTCATTGCCTGTGCAGAGTTGGCCTTTGCATACGGAAGATCCTCGAGGATCAATTCATGGGCATCAAGGTGATGCTCCTGATAGATGAAATCAGAGGTGAAACTGCCATCGGGCATCTGCAGTATGAATGGACTGGATCGATAGTCACCTTTTCCATGCGTTGAAAATTCCAAGGGAATCTGATCCAGAGTATACGTTAAATCTTGCTGATCATAGGCAACAGTTGTCCCGACCTGTGAAATCCGTTTCCGGGCAAGTACATCCAAATCATTATCATACACCTTGGGACCATAGTAAAGATGTTCAAGATGCCCTTTGGCACTCACCTTGAACGCATAGGTTACTCGCAGTGTCTCAAGTATGAAGGTCTGATCCTTGACGCGAATCATCAGTCAAGCGGATACTGCTGATCCGCAACAGTTCTTTCATACAGGGATTCGCTGACTTCATGTGTCATGGCAACCTCAGCAAAGAAATCAGCGCTTGCCTTCCTGGTTCTGATCTGGGTATCCAGATCAACCCCAATCAATCCGAACTTCGCAGAATAACCCTCCACCCATTCAAAGTTATCGATAAATGTCCAATGATAATAACGTTTAAACGGCAGCGAACTCTCAGTCATGGCTTTAAAATGTTCAAAGAGATAGCGATTACGGAAGGTATCCTGATTATCACAGGTTCCGTTCTCGGTAATCCAGATATCCCTCGCCAGTACCTTATAAAGATCCTGGGCAACCTCGACAATTCCTTGGGGATAGATTTCCCAGCCCAAATCATTGTGCGGCGCACCTTCCTTAACTCCGTCTTTCAGACCGCTGATTGTCGAACGGGTATAATAGTTAATCGCAATAAAGTCCGCATACTCCCCACGTTGCACAGACTTAGGCTGAACCAGAGGGAAACAGAACTCCCCTCGATAGCAAGCCTTGCTTAAGCAATCCTGAAAAATCCACTGATTCATCCGAGTCAGGGAAACATGCAATGGATTATGCGCATCCTTGGGTGAAAATACGCGAACATGATGTGCAAAACTGACCTTGACACAATCCCGTCGCACCAGACGGTGAATCGTCTGATAAGTCAGAATATGCGCTTCTGCCAATGTATTCATCACTTGAATTGTATGCAGTAGATTCCCGTCACCCGGTGGCCATTCCTTGAAAAAGTAACTGTTCATTGCATAGACATTAGGTTCATTGATTGTGATGTACTCATCCACCAAATCTTCAACATAGATCAAGACCCGCTTGACATAGCGAAGAAAGATTGAAATTGCTTCTGGATGAAGAAAGCCGCCCATCTGTTCAAACCACATGGGATGGGAAAAATGATACAACGTCAGAAGCGGGGTAATCCCTGCTTCCCTCAGCTGTATCAATTCGTCCCGATAATGCTTTAGGACGTTCTGATTAAATACACCCGGTTCCGGCTCAATCCTCGCCCATTCAATTCCCATCCGGTAAACAGTGACATTAAGTGTTTTCAGAAGTTCAATATCCTCACTGACGCGATTATAATGATCATCTGCCACTGCAGGATCATCATGGTGCTTGATCTTCCCCAGATCATGCCAATGATTCCAGTTCGAGTTAAGATTCCCGCCTTCAATCTGTGTCGCAGCTGTGGCGACACCGAATTTAAAATCATCATTGAATTTCAGTGTCATCGTTTGTGCTCCTTTTCCCTATTATACCCTAATTTAGCCAATGGAGCGATGAAGTACTCCTATTCTGATGAAACCGTTTACTTCAATGAAGTGTCTGCAACCGTTCTGATCAGTCCAAGCTTCTTCCACTGATCTGCTTCTGTAATCCTATTCCCTTCCTCAGTTGAGGAAAACCCGCATTGCGGACTGATGCAGATCTGGTTCAGATTCACATAACGGGATGCATCTTGAATACGATTCAGGATTCCCGATTCAGATTCCATATCCCCTTTCTTTGACGTAACCAAACCCAGGACAATCTTCTGATCCTTCAAGTACCGTAACGGTTCAAACCCGCCGGAACGCTCATCGTCATACTCAAGAAAGAATCCATCGAACTGCGTTAGGGCCAATAGCCGTTCAGCAATCCGGTCATACGATCCCGAATACAACCAATGAGACTTGAAATTCCCCTTGCACAAGTGAAACGTCAAGGTCATATCGTCAGGTTTATTCTGGATACTGGCCTGCGTAATCTCTGCGAATTCCTCAATTAAAGCATCGGGATCAAATCCATTCATTTGAATCAATCCCCGAAAGCGATCATCAAACAAAGCTCCCCAACTCGTATCATCCAGCTGAAGATACCGGCACCCCATCTTTAAAGCGGATTGCAAAGAAGCCTGCATCACCATTGGCGATACGGTAATAGTGAGGCATATTAGTCCAATCTACGGAGAGTAGATGACCAAACTTGCTAACAAAGTCACGTTCGCTGTA
>CALNCD010000108.1 GCA_937874965.1 uncultured Erysipelotrichaceae bacterium
TGGATTTCTAAAGATGTACGTCCAGGAATGTAAATTTCGGGACAACGGATCACGAAATTCGCTGACACCTGAGCAATGATTCGGTCAGACCGGAACGTCATTTCGGAAAAAGCTGATCAGCATTTCGGTCAAACCTGAACAAACATGAATTGTTTTCGCTTATCGGACTATAGTTGAGCTGTAGTTTTGATGAGAGGAGATGGTTTTATGCAAAACTATAGCACCATTATTGGCGTCATTGAGATGCGGAAAAAACAATGCACTACTCGTGACTGCCAATATCGTTTTAAGATCGGCTCGGGAACAGTTGCACATATTCTGCAGCGATACAAAGAGCTGGATCTGACATTGGACGAATTAAGGGCAATTTCACCTAATAAGGTCGAAGAAGCGTTCTATCCGCCAGATCGTACCCGTAAAGAGGAGACTCCGTTGCCAGACTATGAGAAGGCATATGAGCGCAAGAATGAAAAAGGCAGTAAGGCAAATCTGTTCTTCCTATGGAAAGAGTATAAGCAGGAATTTCCAAACGGGTATCAATACACGCAGTATGTTGAACATTATAATCGGTATGTAAAAGAGCATTATGGTACTTTGGATGTCGCCATGGCAGTTGAACGCGTTCCTGGTGAAAAGATGTATATAGACTGGGTTGGCGATCAGCCAGAGATCATCTGCAATCGGGAAACGGGTGAAATGTGCAAAGCACACGTATTTGTAACAACCATAGGTATTTCCAGCAAGATATATGCCGAAATCTTTCCTGATGAGAAACAGTCCAGCTTTGTAAAAGGAACTGTTCATGCAGTAGAAGCATATGGTGCAGTCGCTAAGTATTTCGTGCCAGACAATTGCCGGACTGCAGTGACAAAGCATACAAAAGATGAACTGATCATCAACTCGTCCTATCAAGATCTTGAAAAATTCTATGACGTAGTTATTCTTCCACCTCCCGCAAGAAAACCGACCGGAAAACCAACAGTAGAACGCTATGTTCAGTATTTAGAAACTGAACTTCTTGAAAAGATGAAAGAGAAAATTTATTCAAGCTTTGAAGAAGCTAATCAGGAAGTAAAAGAAATAGTAGCAGCAATCAACAATGAAGTTCCTAATGGTTGGAATATCACCCACCAGGAAGCATTTGAGAATTACGACAGACCACGAATGAAGTCTCTATCCGACGGATCCTTCAGTTTGTGCGAATACGTTGCATTCTCAGCTGTTCCAAGGAACTATCATCTGCTGTATGATGGCCACTACTACTCTGTATTCTATACCTACTATGGCAAACCTGTAATTCTCAAGGCAACAATGACCGAGATCATGATCAGCGATGAGAATAATAAGCTCATCTGTACACACCAGCGCAGTTATGCAAAATTCCCACGGTATATCACCAAGGATGAGCATATGACATCTGAGCATCGATTCTATAAAGAGATCAACGAACATGACGGTGACTATTACCGTCGGTGGGCAGCATCCATTGGAGATAATATGTCCACCATGATTGATACAGTCTTAAAAGCCTCTGAGCATGAAGAACAGAGCTATAACTCGTGCAACGGGATCCTCCATATGTGTGACAGACAGTCCAGAATTTTATGTGATGAAGCTGCTAGGCGCTGCGTGGAGCTTCATACATGCCGTTATACATATTTTAAGAAAGTCCTCGCAGAAGTGATCAATACTGGCGGAAAGCAGGAAGATACACTTCCCGACCATGATAACATCTGGGGAAAGGACTATTACAAATGACAGCCAGCGAAATGAAATATTATGCACTTTCCGAGAAGCTCAGGAAAATGAAGTTTGCCGGCATGGCTGATGAGTTGAACAGACAGGGTGCAGATCCAAATGCAGATCTTAGAAGTTTTGATGAAAGAATTGAAGCACTGATCAATACTGAATGGGAATTGCGTTATAACAAGAAACTGAATCGTTTCCTCAAAAAGGCAGGATTGCGGTATCCAGCAGCATCCTTTGATGAGACTGTTTATGATCCACAGCGGAAGTTGGATACAGAATCAATAGAAAGACTTTCATCATGCGAATGGATTGACCAGAGAAAGAATCTGATCATTACTGGCAGATCGTCTACAGGAAAGACATATGCAGGCAATGCCCTAGGTGTTTGCGCGGTACGGCAATTTCGTACAGTCAGATATGCAAAAGCAAGTTATCTCATGTCCGAAATCGAATCAGTTACCATCAAGGGAAGAAGATTAGATTACTTCAAAAAAATCTCGTCACTATCTCTTTTGATCATTGATGATTTTGGCCTGATGGATCTTGATCCGAATAGCTGCAGGAATCTTTTTGAGGTTCTGGACAGTCGAGAAGGTATGGGATCTACTATGGTGATATCTCAGTTGCCAGTCAGTGCTTGGTATGAAATGTTCAAGGACAATACCTATGCGGATGCCTGTATGGAACGGATCATCCGTGGTGCTTATCGCCTAGACTTTAATGGCAAGAATATGCGAGAAGCAAAAGAAGCTGATAAATAGAACAATTTGAGCGGGGCAAGACTAGCTCGCTCCGCTCGATTGATTTTGATCAGTTCACTCCGAAATACTGCTCAGGTCAGACCGAAACACGCGCTCTGCGAGTCCGAAACCCATGCTCAGTTAGAGCGAAATTTGCATCCAGGAAGAAATGAAGAATAAATATGAAAACAAATACTTCAAAATATAAGGTAGTAATCTCAATGGTGGCAGCAATCATGC
>CALNCD010000109.1 GCA_937874965.1 uncultured Erysipelotrichaceae bacterium
CGATGCGAGTACTGTGCGCTTGCAAATCGTTTATAAGACGTCGGATTCGGACACTTCCGTCAATATCGGAGTCCCGCAGGTTATCTCACCAACCGATTATTCAGTTGTTTTAGGTGCTTTTGACACAGTGACCAATACCACTACCCTTACTGTTCGTCTGAACAATGCCTTAGCCATCAACGGCGGGAAATACATAACAGATGATAATGGGAAGGCAGTCTTTGCGTACAGTGCCTTAGAAATGCTCTATGATGCTCAGGTTGATACAACTGAGAATTATCCGGATCTTCCAAGCACAGCAGCAACAGTTGTGAAAACCAATACCGCAAGTGCTTATTTCCTCGAAACACGCGAGAGCCTTGATTACAAACAAGGTACGTCATCTGCTGATGATACAGTCTTGAATAAGGATAATGATACTACGACCAAGAGTTCAATTTCGAACTCCGCAAACATTACGGTCGTCAACGAGAAAGCACTGTTTGGCGGAATTTCAAAAACGGTGGATACAAATAAGACCATCAATGTGGGAACCCAGATCAATACACGTGACTACACGATTAAGATGGATAATGCCAGTGCCGTTGAACTACCAATCAAAAAGGTCGTGGATGTCTTGCCTGAATACGAAAGTATTCTGATTGATGCAACCCATGATGTATCCGTTTCGATTGCCAGCACGAGTTATCCGGCTATCTATACAGTGAATTCCTATACGGATGCATCCGGAAAGGTGTACCAGACATTGATTGTGACCGGCTATCGGGATGGCTCAACTGAAAAGCCGTTGGTTATTCCTGGAACGAGTGATGTCAACGTTTTCAGCGTAGGATTAATCAAGTACACAACGACCCTTAGCTCTTCTGCTGTCGACGAGTATTTCAAAACCAATGATGTTGTGACGATGAGCCGTTATAACCGCGTTGCCTTCTACCTGGATCCGGCTTACTCAATTACGTCAAGACAGTCTGTTGGTTATACTGAAAAATTCACGACAGATAATGTTGTTGGCAATGACTGGGATAATGATGCATCGACGGATGTTCGCTATCAGTGGAATCAAAGTGCTGAAGTTATCAACAATATTTCTTATATCAGTCCGTTTACCTATGTGACCCCTCAAAAGGTCGTGACCAATGGCAATACGGAATCCTATGTTGATTATGTTCAGAATCAGACTTTTATTTCTCCAGGTGATAATGTTGCTTGGAAACTGTTCCTTGGGAATTCGAACCAGAGCATGACATCAACGATTGAGTCCGGTTCGAAGTTCATCGTTGTCTTACCTGCTGGGTTGACCTATGCAGGATACGCATTGGACAGCTCCAACCAGGAGATTGTACCAGGATTTGTGAGCGGTGCGCCGACAGTGACGGTTCGGCCGGACAACACGACAGTACTTGAGTGGACAGTTGCCCAGGATCTTCCGCGGAATACCTCATTGAATTTTACAATCCGTACGAATACGGATCGGTATACCTACGCGACTTATGGGGTAACCAGCATGCTGGTTCCGAAGCAGACAGATGCACAGTATTTCTTTGATTCGATGGTTATCGGTGCTCCAGAGCATGCGAAGGGTTCAACACCGAAAACCTCGGATATTTCGAAGTATGATGCTGGATTGACTGGATTATCCCACTATGTGGAAGCGAATACTCAAGTGGATGTCTATGGGGACTTAGGTCTTAATGCGAAACTGACGCTAACTGAAAACCTGTCCGGGAACAGTGTAAATAGCAAATCTGATAACCGGACGTTAACATTAGCCGATAAGAACAATACCTTTACCTATGCGATGGATGTTATCGTTGAGCGTTCAGATTCCTACCTCCATGATCTTGTCTTAATCAACCGCCTACCGAAGCTCGGTGATAAGAAGCTCTTGTTTGATCAGGAGCGAGGAAGCAGTGCTGAAGTCAATTTGGTCGGAGATGGGTCATTCACAGTTACCAAGACAGATAAGAACAAGGTTTCGACTGTTCTAAATGAAGGAACGGATTACACAGTCCAATATTATTTTGGAAATTCGTCTGATAAATTCACAGATGCAGATTGGCAAGGAGCACTTCAACCAGGCCGTTGGTACTCTGCTGCTGAAGCTCTGGCAGATGGCAAGGATGTTCAGCTTGCGACTGCGAATCGAATTCTCTTGGCAAAAACGCTGAACTTCATTGAAGGTGATGTTATAACTGCGTCCTTCCAGGCTGTGCTGAGCGACTATACTGATAAGGATCAGATTGCTTTCGATTCATTCGGTTATTATGGAATTGTCGGCTCCGGAGCAGTGATGCTAACTGAACCGTTGGAAGTTGCGATCAAAGCGAATTCCATGAATATCACCGGAGTTAAAACATGGGCTGATGGTGACAATCAAGATGGATTACGCCCGGAATTTTCACAAAGCGCATTGACACTGACATTATCAGCTGATGGTGTTCCTGTAAATGTTTCACCGGTTTGGACACAGAATGATGATGGTACATGGACATATGTTTATGCAGATATGCCAGTCAATAATTCTGAAACCGGAAAACCGATTGACTATACAATTACAGAAGCACCTGTGGTTGGCTATACAACGACCTATGATGGCATGAATATTACCAATACCCATGTTCCGTTGACGACAACCATCAATGGTGAGAAACATTGGATTGATAACAATAATCAGGATGGGTTGCGTCCTGAATTCTCGCAGACTGCATTGACCTTGACACTGTATGCTGATGACGTTTCCCTCGGAACGGTTAATCCAGTTTGGGTCAACAACAATGATGGTACGTGGTCGTATTCGATTGCTGATCTACCTGTTTACAATCAAGGCAAGTTAATTGTCTATCGTGTTGAAGAAGCATCGGTCAGCGGTTATTCGGCAACGTACTCCGGTTACTCAATCGTGAATACTCACACCCCTGAAACCGTCGATATCAATGGTTCGAAGGTGTGGGATGACAAGTCCAATCAGGATGGCATTCGCCCGAATGCGATTGAACTGACGGGCAGGCGGTTAATGATGCCAGTGTCACTTGGGTTAAAGCAGATGATAATTGGACATATACAATTTCTGGTCAGCCGAAGTACCGTGATGGCGGCGTCTTGATTGTTTATACAATTGACGAAAAAGATGTAAATGGTTATGTGAAGACTGTTGATGGATTTACGATCACCAATTCACATAAAACGGCTTTGATTGATATTACGGGAACAAAGACATGGAACGATCAGAATAACCAAGACGGCATTCGCCCTGATTCAATTGATTTGACCTTGTATGCCAATGGCATTGAAGTTGAAGGTGCTAAACCGACTTGGGTGAAGACCGGCGATGTCTGGACCTATACCTATAAGTCTTTGGATCAAAGTGCCAATGGTACGGCAATTGTCTATTCAATCACCGAAGCTCCGATCGAAGGATATACTGCCTTTATTGATGGATTGAACATCACAAATGTTCACACCACTGCGGTAACAACCGTTTACGGAACAAAGAACTGGGTGGATGAATCAGATGCTGACAAGGTCAGACCAGACGCGATTACCTTGATTCTTTACGGCAATGGTCAGGAACTAGGCAATATTAACCCGATCTGGACAAAGAACGGGAATACCTGGACGTATACTATTGATAACCTGCCATTGAATCTTAATGGAAAAGCAGTTGAGTACACCATTGAGGAAGTTCCAGTCAATGGATATACCACAGCAATTGATGGTTTTACAATCACCAATACACATAAGGTTGATGCAAAGCTTCCGAATACGGGTGTAGACAATACACGTGAACTTCTGTTTGCAGCAATGGCTCTTCTCAGCGGTTTAATCATTGTTTTAGGAACCAAGAAAGCAACGCTTAAGAGAAAGAACTAATACTTACCCCGGGGAATCTTCCCTGGGGCTTTTCTTATGTATATGTCTGGTATTGAGCGTTGATGAGGATGTCTGGTAATTCGTCTGGAAATCCTCTACAATATGTCCTAGTGAGGTTACTATGAAAAATGTCTATATTGTTGAAGCGAAGCGCACACCGATTGGTTCATTTCTCGGCAGTCTGAAAGACTATACGGCTGCCGATCTGATGGCTGTATTGATTGCAGATCTTAAACAGACGCAACCAGAGCTGTTTGATTTGGTTGATGAAGTCATCGTGGGTCACGTGCTCAGTGCGAACCAGGGACAGGGAGTATCACGCCAGGCTGCCTTGCGCGCAGGTTTACCTGAATCCGTCTGCGCATACAGCGTAAATATGGTCTGTGGGAGCGGGCTTAAAGCTATTGCAAACGCATGGATGTCCATTTTGTCCGGACAAGCGCATGTAGTGCTTGCTGGCGGTGTGGAAGTGATGAGCCAGACGCCATACTATATGCCTGCACGAATACGAAACGGGGCAAAGATGGGTTCATTTTCATCTGTTGATGGATTACTTCAGGATGGATTGCTGGATGGATTTGACCATCAGCATATGGGAATTACAGCAGAACGGGTCTCTCAGCTTTATGGAATCGACCGCTTATCCCAGGATGAATTTGCACTCGAGTCACAACGGAGAGCAAACCAGGCGTTGGAAGATCATCAGTTTCAAGATGAAATTGTGGCGGTTCCACTTAAAGAATCAAAAACGGAAACCATGTTTGATCAGGATGAATACCCGCGTAAAAACAGCACCCTTGAGAGACTTTCAAAGTTAAGAAGTTCTTTTCAGGATTCAGGAACAGTGACTGCAGGCAATTCATCAGGAATCAATGATGGTGCAAGTCTGGTAAGTGTCGTCAGTGAGGATAGTGTAAAGAAGTATCATTTAACGCCTATGGTACGAATTGTTGGTTATACGCAGGCTGGAGTCGATCCGGCGATTATGGGGATTGCTCCAGTGCCTGCCATTATCGCATTGTTGGAAAAGTATCATCTATCACTTGATGATATCGGGTTATTTGAACTGAACGAGGCATTTAGTGCCCAGTCACTGGCGGTTATCCAAGAACTTGCTAAGAATTTCCACACGGACAAGAAGAAATTGATGGACCGTATCAACATTAATGGCGGTGCAATTGCACTAGGGCACCCGATAGGTGCAAGCGGGAACCGAATTGTCGTCAGCCTGACGCATGCGATGAAGAAACACAATGTCCGTTACGGTATTGCATCACTCTGCATCGGAGGGGGGATGGCAATTGCCATGTTGCTTGAGAATGCTGAAGGATAGTCCATGCCTTGCTGCAGGCGTTGATGTGCTATAATTCTCCTTGAATTGAAAGGATGAATTCCGATGACAACTCATGAGATTACCCTCATTATCGTTTTATCAGTACTCTCGCTCATCAGTTCCTATGGACTGATTCTCTATTTTGTGTTTGGCATGATTGCTTTAAGTGCACCATCCAGGATTGCATTTTTCAGTAGTGCACTGATCTCCTTCTTGGTCTATTTTGCTTTCGGTATGCAGCCTCATACGTTGCTTAACTTCATTGTTCTGCCCATCATGGTATGGATACTCCAAAAGTTCAGAACCTCTGTGTTTCCAGAAGGCAGCTCTACAGCCATTGTCAATATCCGTTTAGGAATACTTGGCTTTATTCTGACAACGGTCTTTACCTGCATCAACATTCTGATTGTCGGCGCGATCTATGGAACAGTGATCGGAACCTTTGTTCAGTATCTGCCTAATAATGTGCTGACCATTATTCTGAATACCGCTTTATTTGCTGTTGCAGGGAACAGACTCTATTTTTACCTGACACGGCAGTTCCTGAAATTATAGCATAAAAAAAACATTCAGAAGTGAATGCCAGGACTTGGATACCAAGAAGGGATTCACTTTTTGAATGCTCGGACGACTGAAGGTAAATCGGCGGATATGCAGGTCATCAGATCAATAGATCCTACCCATTGACTTCCGCAATATACTGTTTTGTTTTCTCAACATCTTCGGGTGTTCCGCTGAGCTCAATTCTCGAAATAATCACTAAGCCGTATTGCTTTTCGATTTTTGAAGCTGCTTTGTTGTAGAACGGACCAAACCGTTTCATACCATTAACCACAACACCTTTAACTAAATCAGCATGCTGCTTTAAGAATAGTTCTGTACTTGCTGCTATTTTCCCTAACCCTTCATTTCGAGTGACCAGAATGCAAGGTTCATTCAAAGGCTCGAAAACCGTTTGGGTGGGCAACCCTAACTGATCGGCAAAAGCTTGTCCTCTGCCACTCAGGCTATCGACTACAATAATCATGTTATTTCCTCATTTCCCATTTATTATAAATCATGAAGGCGAGATGATACTCAAAGACTATCTTTGGTATACATTAAAAAAAGCCTTTCGGATTGCGAAGAGGCTTCTTGGTTTCAATGGTGCGGAAACATGAGGAATAATAGAAACACGATTTATACTCAGCAAGAGCAAGAAATCACCTATTAATGAAGTTAAGATTCATTTATATTTTTAATAATCTCATCAAATACACACAGTACATTACTGGTTTTCTCTGATAATGGATTTTTGTTTCTTAGAGAAGGTTCTAAAACACTTTCAATTGAGTGTTTTCTAATGAAGTGGCCGACCTCTTTCACTTTCTGACTATCTTTCACTCTTTTGCCTAATAAAACATGTTCAATGTTTTTGTTGAATAAAATGCAATGATAATCAACTCTCTCTTCACAATGTTTTAAAATACTGCTAATCAGGCTTTCGTCATTGGGATTAGTCGTAAAGTTATCCATGTCAATTGAGTATAAAACAAAGGTTCTACAATCGGGCATAGATTTTATGTGACTCTTTATTTCACTTTGTACTCGCTTACTATTCCAAGAATGCTTACCGCCCATATAAACAAATTGGCGAGTTATAGAACTGCTTCTATAGAATTCGTTAAAATAAAAACTGAAAATTTCACTTATGTATCTACAATCAGTCTTTGCTTTACTTGTGGTTTCGACTACAAACACTATTTGAAAATAGTCGTTGTTCATAGTGAACCTTGTTCTTCTTTACCTAGAATTCTAAGGAAATCATCAGCCGAAAGATTATGCGGTATCCCTTTGACTTTTCCAGAACGATAAAAATTAATTGCTTTACTATTTCCTCTCTTAACCCACTTGACAATTTCTTGTTTTGCATTTATGAAGTCGATTGAATCTTTTTTTGATTCTAACACTTCCATTGGAGCAAGATTGTGTGTTGTGAAAATTAATTGTCCGATACAATTCTCTGAAACAAATTCAACTAGTCGGCTAAGTATAACATCATGAAGACCTGAGTCCAACTCATCATAAATAACTATGCCGCCGTTAAATATATCTTTGATTGAATCCGCAAATTCAAAAAGTTTTTTAGTTCCTGAACTTTCCAAGTATAGTGGAACTACATAATCTCCATAATCAAAAGCAATATTTGCAATAATATACTTATTTTTTTCTGAAATGTCAGTATAATATGGAGATAAATTTTGGATATCAGGTTTAAATAGCCTAATAATCTCAGTGCGGTAATTCATATCTTTCTCAAAACGATCTTTTGACTCACGCTTGATTACAAATTTTGATGAAAGAACATCGTTTGCACGAATATCTGAACTAATCAAATTTTGAAATTCAATACGTTCATCTAAGTCTACGATATTATCGAAATTCGGAATATAAACTGAATGTGAGTCAATATCTAATGAATTGTTAAGTTGAGTAAGTCCATCAGATAAATGAGAACGATTAGCACTATTTATTTCATCTTCCTCACCGACAAAAACTTTAACACTAGAAAGAAAATCAATCAAATAGTGACTAACTAATATTTCAAGTTTGAATTTTTGCATGTTATCTTTATCTAAATCCATTGCTTCTTCTATCAATTCATTCAGTGACTTATCGTTACTTGTAGCTGTGTCATGTTTTTTTAAAATATCGACAAGTGTAGTATTTATAACTGATTTCAATAGGCTAGTAAATGATTTTGTAAGTAACTGATTTTGCAATTTGGCGTTCAATATACTGGATGTCTCGTTGTGAATTACATTCTCTTCATTTGACACGAATTTATACAATGGTTTTTTAGCTTTTTTTAAGTCTGATTTTTTAAATACCTCTAATGATTGAGCATTAATAAAAAATTGACCGAATTTATTTTTTGCCAAAGAAATTGAATAATCAATAATAATAAATCTGTAATTATTAACGCTGTATTCCAACTCTTCTTTGTTAAACTGATAAACTAGAAATGAGATGTATAATTCAATATTATCGGATTCTTTATTAAGAAGTTCCGATAATGTTTTCTGGTTTTGTTCGCTAGCTAAATAATTTTCATCATTCATTAACTTAAATAAAATATCAAAAGAGTGAATAATTGCAGTCTTCCCAGATCCGTTTTCACCATAGAAAGCCTTGACGCTTCCTTCATATGGGAAATTTGCACTTTTAGGGTTTGCCAAAAAATCAATTTCCATTTTATTTTTAATAGATTTTATACCGTTCGTTGCAAATTTTGCGATTTTATTGTAATTCCTTTCCATATAGTACCTCCTCTTTTACGAATTGTAACATATTTTAGTATTTGTGTCATCTTGTTTAAGCTGGAATTTTAATCTTTCACACTTTGGCTATTAATAATCATCTCAAGTTTAATCTAGATACACATAAGCTATCTTTTCAGCAAATATTTTTTTCTGTTTTATCTTAACAACTTTCAATAAGCTAGAGTCAAGAACTTCCACAAAAGGAAACATCGGCTTCTTGTCATCGACATATATGTCGAATTTATTCTCTAAATCTCTCAAAAGATAGTTAAAATCTTCTTGAGACATTGTTTGATATACTTTTCTCTCGTAACGTTCTCCTAGAATATCTCCGATGATACCTTTACTTTTCAAACTTTCTACAATTTCAATCATGTGAGGCTTATAAGTGATTTGTTTAATATCAAGATTACCGTGAGGATTAATGCAGAGTTGAATACTGTCAATATACTTGTCTATAAATGTTCTCTGCTCATAAACAGATAGTCTCAAGTAATCAGGATTCCCTAAATCATAGTAATCTGATTGTTTAACAGTTGCGAGTAAGGTATCTATATCTGATTGAAGTTGTAATGTATCGATTTGATTCGTATCAAGTTGAAATGCGTGTGTATGACGAGAAATCAGATTATGAAACTGAAATAAATCATCCAGCGTATATAGCAACAGTTTTTCTATCTCAGCTTCATTTATATATTTGCCACATGTTGGGCAAGTATAGTAAAGGTAAGTCTGCTTATGTCTATTCTTTGTTGAATGTCCTGCCATTCTTTTGTCGGAGTTTTCTTCAAAATCTGAATGACAAGGACACACTAATTTTTTAATAAACTTGTAGTCATGAACTCGATGATAATTTTTAGTATTTTGCTTTATCGACTTTTGACATTGCTCAAATAATGTTTCAGATATAATAGGTGGTACAATATCACGATATACAGTGATTTCTTTTTTATTTCTCTTTCCGTGTTCGTAAACGCCAATGTATATTTTGTTGTTAATAATTCTAGAAATTGTACTGTCTTTCCATTTTGTTGCATCTGGATAATTCAATTTCATTCTATTGGATATATGCTGGAATGAAAGTCCATCTGCACAAAGCATAAATATTTCGCGAATTATAACTGCTTTTTCATCATCAATGATTAAGCGTTTTCTAAGTGCTTTATCTGGGTTGTGTACATCTTTTTTATACCCTAGTGGAACAGGTCCAGGAATATTTCCTTTTTCTAAAGCACCAACCATCCCCATACATGTTCTCTCTGAAATTTTAAATCGTTCATGTTGACTAAACGCCATCATAATGTTGAACATCAAAATTCCATCTGAACTTGTCAAGTCGATGGGCTCAAGAACTAATTTCAAATCACATTCAGCACTTTTTAGTTGATATATGAATTCTTGAGAATCCAATAAATTTCGGCTAATTCTATCCAATTTGATAGCGACAACAACATCAATATATTTCTTCTCAACATCTGCCATCATTTCTACATATTTCGGACGATTCGTATCTTTAGCAGAGATTCCTGCATCTTCATATACCTTGTAGACATTAAATCCTAATTTATTACAATATTCAATACATAACTTTCTTTGCTGTTCTAGACTGTGTCCTTCACGTGCCTGATCCTCAGTGCTTACTCTGATGTAAACACCTGCATTTATTCCATTATTTGAGTTCTTATTATTTTCCATATAAAAATGGCCTCCTTCCTCTAAAATGAAATTTAGTAAGATAGTTGACCATTTATGTTATTATTCTCATAAACTTGATGTATCTTGGCAAGTCATAGTCGAGACTTACACCATCATTATACACATTTTTAAAATTCGTGCAATACAGCAATTTCATATTTTTTTGTTATTCCTTTCTCTGTCTTTAACCATTTTGTAGAAAGTGTTATTTTTAAGTCCAGTGATCTCTTTTGCTTGTTTGCTAGAAATCTTTTCATTTTTCCAATCTATGTAAACTTCTTCAAAATTACTAGGGGTTGAAATTTTGGGTCTTCCAAACTGAATGCCTTTCTGTTTTGCCAAACAAATTCCTTCAGTTTGTCTCTTTTTTATGAACGTTCTTTCTTGTTCGGCAACGTAAGATAATATTTGCAACACTAAGTCTGATATAAAACTTCCTAGTAAATCTTTGTTTGCTGTTGTATCAAGTAACGGCATATCCAACACTCTAATATCAATATCTAGATCTTTGGTAAGATAACCCCATTCTTGAATAATTTGGTTGTAATTTCTTCCGAGTCTATCAATACTGGGTATCACTAGAATATCTCCATTTCTAAGAGCATTTCTTAGAAGTTCGTATTGTGGTCTTTCAAAGTCCTTTCCACTTTCCTTATCAACCATGATGAACCTTTCATCAACACCATGTTCAATAAGAGCTTGAATTTGTCTGCTTTCATTTTGTTGTTTGCTGCTTACCCTAGCATATCCATAAATTCTTTGTGTCATTAATTCACCTCTAATGATTAGTAGTTTACGATATGGGTAAACATTTGTAGAGTGTTTTGTTAAAGTTCGCTTATTTCTCAAACATTTGAAAAGTTATATAACCATGTTTTCAAACACTAAAAAACACACAATATCACTAGATATCATGTGTTTGTTTAAGTATACATTTGCAAATGAAAAAAATATTAACTAACAATAGGTTTTATCTTTTATTTTGCTCTAGATACTCCTGTGTAGGTTTAATAAACTCAAAACAATCGTTATAGTCATTATGACAGTATTCCCACATGTCTTGAAAGTATATTTTTCCTCCTCTACCAACTGAGTAACAATACCTTTTCATATCTTCGTAACTTTTAAATAGTAGGTTACATTCTTTTTCCAACTCTTCAAATAATATTTGATTTCGCTCATATTTATTAATGAATCTATGAGCAAACTTCTCCGCATTATAAATTTCTTTTTCCATAAAATCAATTTTGCTTTTATGTGTTTCATAAAACCTAAAAGAAATATTTTGTTCTTTTTCTGAACGATGAAATTTGGGGTTTTTACTTTTGTTGTATCTGTTTTTAGCATTTTGATAACTCTCTCTGATAGTTTGCTCAAGTGTCTTTCCATTGTCGAGAATTTTCGTAAGTTCTTCTTGGGTAATCTTACTATCTCTAACAATTTCAGAAAATTCATCATCAGATAGAACGTCAAATTTTCCTTTGTTCATTAGAGATTTTATTTTTCCCTTTAAAAATAATAGTTTTCTTTTACATTGGAATTGCAAATGTTTTTTTGTATCAACCCCATAAGTAACTATTAACGCAAGAACCCCAATAAGAAATAAATAAAACATAATTTCAATGAGTATGTATTTCATAAACAACCTCTTTGTCAACAATTATAACTATTTAGTTTGATTTTTACGAATATAATATTGTAATTTTGCTTCTAACTCTGATACAGACTGGTATGCCTGTTTATACTCATCACTATCTTTTTTGACAGGCTTCTTTTGTTCATTAATGAAGTAGACTTCCTTATATTGTGTCATGGGATTGTCTAAATATATTTTGACAGATAACTTAGCACATGTGCCACGGGATTTCTTTTTTCCAACATTTGAACCTATGATTGCACCAACTCCACCTAAAAGCACATCTCCTACAACAGCGGCACCTAGACCTCCAGAAGAAACTGTTTGATTATCTTCTATGATTTCTACTCTATAGACTTCTTTTAATGAAAATAGTGTTCTGTTCTCCATAACTTCATTGTCTGTGTCAGGAAAGAATATAACTTGTTTATTTTCATCGCCCTTGATTCGACCAAACTCAAATGTTTCTTCGTATCCGTGATTTCTAAAATTAATGCGTGAGGGATCAATTTTGTCTTTTAATTCCTCACCTGTAATCCTCCAAACAAGCATAGGCATTACTTTTTGGTTTTTCTTGTAACACTTTGGACATATTACTCCGTCTTTCAATTTATAACATGAACTAAATGTCGGTATCTCATTCTCACATAATACGCAATATTTTCTCGCCATTATTTAAACCTCCTTTTATTAGTAATTATAAGGTAGATTAATCCGATATACAATATCAAACATATTTGTATTTCTAATATCACTATCACTAAACGTTCATAATTATAGAATTGTATTAGAGGTATCGCTATGAAAAATAATCTAAAACAATTACGGAATAAAAAGGGACTACTTCAAACGAGAGTAGCAATGGATTTGAATACTACTCAAGAAACAATTAGCTCTTATGAAACAGGGAGGGTATTTCCTGGTTCTGATATGCTCATCGCTTTAGCAGATTATTATGAAACTTCCATTGATTATTTACTTGGGAGAACAAAGTACGATATGCCTATCGACACGGTTAAACCTAATAGTATCTCTGAAAAGCAATTTTCTATACTAAATAAGATTTCAAAACTTTCTGATGTTGACCAGATGAAAATTGAAAGTTACATTGATGGTCTAAACGACAAATAACATTTAGTACTCTACAAACCATATTATGCTGTCATACACTTATCCTAAGATAGGAAGTGATATTATGACTCAAGACACCAGAGTTGTCGTTATAAACGAATTATGTGCGAGAATGAAAGATATGTTACTAACCGCAACTCAAGAAGAAGCAAGTGATTTCTTTTTTATAAACACTACGGTTGATTTACTCGAAGCATTTAGAGTTCGTGGAATAGAGTTAGATGTACAAATTTTTTCTGATTCATATATGAAATTTCTTTATAATGAGATTCATTCATACTTATTAAAATCTAAATAAGGCGGGGGAAAGCAGATTCTATATTGAATTGTTAGTAATTCCAATCTCTACAATCAACGTTGATAGTAATTAAAATCAACGTTTTTGTTAATTAACAAGTAAAAATTCATATTGACTTTTAGTGAGAATTCTTGAAGCTTCATATTAAATATTGTGACGTTATATGTGTAGATTCCCCACAGTCTCCCTCTAGTCTCCATTACTCTGTATATTATGATTATATTGATTATAATTATATAGGGGTCATAATTCATGCGATAACACAGCTAAATCAAACTAAACAGAGGACATTTGAACACTTTGCATATTTCTGTTTTCTGTAGATAATTAGGTTTTTTATGATATAAGCTCATTAAAGTAGTTTAATATTCCTTTTTGTGTTGCTAATAATTTGTACCACGATTTTCTTTTTAAACACTTATTTCCGTACTCTTTATCTTTATTGATTATTTTCTCTTGTGTGTACAATTCTTTAAGCGTCATACCTTCTGCAAACGCTGGCTCTAAAGAGTGATCTTCATTACAAAAACGAATGTTCTCACATTGATTAAAGTAGTATGATAGATTATTAAAATCTCTATTCTTTTTCCGCGCCGTTATTTTGCCATTATTTGCGTGCCATTTCTTATTAATGAAATCAACGATAGACTGCGCAACCGCTTCTCCAGGATTTGCGACAATAAAAACATGTAAATGCGGTTTAGTGTGAACTTTTCCATATCTTCCTTCAAGTCCTTCTCCAAACAAGTAAGTATAGTCACTGATAATTCTAGTTAGTCTAGGTCTTCCTACTTTACCAGTTTTTTCATGATGAACAGCATTGGTGGCATAACTTTTAAGGTCGCTTACACCAATTATAGCCTGACATGACCATTGCTTTTTCTTACAAGTGTAACGTATAAATTCAATAAGTCTTTTTTGGAATCTAACTGCTTCTTCAATAGTTTCAAATTTATGTTCTATTTCAATAGAAGAACTCTTGTATTTCCTTTTTGCCATTGTAAGCCTCCTTTATTTCGCTTGTAGGCGATAATACTGTTAATTCAATGTATTTACATTGGTATGATGATAACCACGTTAAATCAGGCTTTATTGCTTTCTTAGAGTATTAATTATCGTTTTAAGCTGTGCTATTGATATGGGTGAATCGGTATCGAAAAGAAATAGTGTTTCATTATCATAGAACAAACATACGATTATTCTGTTTTTGACGGTAATAAAGCATTTAAATGGCTCATAACAAGTAATATTGGTTTTCTTCAGTGTCATATAGAAGCCATCTTTAAAGTCTGCTGTTGCGCCGTTAAATCGGCATACATTTGATATTTTATTCTTTAGAATTGAAACATCATTCATTGCTTTAGTAATGATTACCATTGTAACCTCCTTGAATAAACAAAAAACACGGGAACTGATTGTTTCCGTGTAATGTTTAATCAAACACATGTGTTTGAGTGGGTTTTACATTGGTGTCCTTGGAGGGGCTCGAACCCCCGACCCCCCGCTTAGAAGGCGCGTGCTCTATCCAACTGAGCTACAAGGACATAGGTGCTGTTTGATAACATGCATTTATAATAATATACGATTCAGGATATATTTTCAAGACTTTACGCTGAATTCAGCAGGATGTTGACCTTGCAATTAATTCAGGCATGGATAGCAACCGATAATCGGCACAAGGTTGTTTGGGATGACTGACTTGCCAAGGCTCATGGGAAGAAGTGAGTGTAAATAATTCAAGGGATTCTTGTATTCCGTGATGTTATACGCTAGGATTAAGGTACATGGAGGATTTTATGAAACTAGTCTTAGTGCGTCATGGTTATACCATAGGGAACGATTTAGGTCTATATACAGGATGGAGTAATACAATGCTGTCTGAAAAGGGGATTGAAGATCTTAAACGGTTCCGTCTTGAGTATGATTATCCGAAAACAGATCGCTATTACACGTCTGACTTGACGAGAACGATTGATACCTTTCATCTTATCTACGGAGATCGAACACCAATCATGGAATCAACGTTTGCTTTTCGGGAGATTAACTTCGGTGAATATGAAGATGTCCGCTGGGATGCAGTGGAAGATATCCCCTACAATGAGGCCTATATCCGCAATCAACCGCATGTCGCCGGAGAAACAATTTCCCAAGTGAGCCTGAGGCTGTTTGGAAAACTGACGGCCGTTCTTCGGGAAATGAGCGAGGCCAAAGAGGAGTCCGTAACTATCGTCTGTCACTCCGGTGTTATCAAAACGATCCTGATGTTCTTAAAACCCTACTCATTTGATCATTATAATACGATTGACACTCCAAATGGTCTTGGCTATATTCTGGATGTCGAGTTCGATGTTCATAATCACTATCTGACATTGAATCATTATGAGCCAATTGGATTAAAAAAATAATCCCTCAGCAATTCAATGTGTTATACTGTAGATAACGAAAAAGAGGTGAGATACAGTGGTTCATTGTATGACGAAGCAGCAGCAATTCTATTCGAAAGTCAAATGCTTTGATGCTTTTTGTCGTACAGTTACATTTAATGTTCTTCTATTAAACAAGGGACGAGTGCGTCCGCAATAGAAGGAATCCTGAACTTACGTTAATGAATTAACCTGGTTGAGGCCAGGTTTTTTAGTGGATTCCTTCAGTATATAATGGAGGAAACATGAAAATACAACTGAATAAACTTACGAAATCATACAGCAGTGATCTTATCCTGGATGAGCTGAATTTGGAAATTATCCAAGGAAGCCATTGTGCTGTTGTTGGCGAAAACGGTTCAGGCAAGTCCACACTCCTGAAAATAATTGCTGGAGTGGAGTCCTATGATTCCGGAAACCTGATTATTCCCAAATCAATGCGTGTTGGGTATCTGCGTCAGCTTTATCCGGATTGGGAGGACAGTGCACGCTCATTTATTCTGGATTCATTGCAGCTCTATCAAGAGGCCAAGGAAAATTTAAAGCATTGGGAAGACGAGCTCAGCCAATGCAATGCGGATTTGATGGATAGTGTTCTGCAGGAATACACGAAATCACTCGAACGTTTTGAGCGTACTGGGGGCTATGATGTCGAGAATACACTCGAGGCCTACGCTAAAGGACTTGGTGTTCTGGAAGTACTGGATCAATCGTTCAACACGCTGAGTGGCGGACAAAAGACACGGATTGCTTTGGTTCAGCTGCTGCTGCAGGCGTTTGATGTTCTATGCCTGGATGAACCGACCAATCATTTAGACCAAGAGGGGATTGAATGGTTGGAAAGTTATTGCCGAACATCATCCAGGACGTTGCTTCTTGTCTCTCATGATCGCCAGTTTTTAATGAATACAACCCAGGTTTTCTATGATCTGGAAGATGGGCAGATCATAACCTATCATGGTGACTATATGTCCTATCGCCAGCAGAAACACGAGCGTTATCAGAGGATGGTCAAAGATTATGACGAACAGCAGAAGCAGATTCAGAAACTCAAACTTGCAATACGGCGCTATCGTCAATGGGGTCATGAATCAGACAACGAAGATTTTTTCAAACGGGCTAAAGCATTGGAAAAACGCCTGGAACGGATTGAAAAGCTTCCTAAGCCAACGGAAGCCCAAGCTCCCTTGCCCTTTATCATTCAGCCCAATGAGCGAGGCAGCCAAGATGTTCTGCAGCTCCGTGATCTCGTTGTCGGTTATGATCAGCCTCTTTGTGAACCGATTAACGCCGAGATCTATGCGGGTCAGCGGGTAGCAATACTAGCGCCCAACGGAACCGGGAAAACAACCGTGCTGAAAACAATCATGCAGGAGATAAAACCCCTGGCGGGCACAGTTAAAATAGGGCCGGCAATGAAAATAGGCTATCTTGCCCAGCAACCCAGGATGGATCACCAGAAAGTCCGGGTTGTGAGCTATCTTATGAATCGGTGTGGACTGGATGAGTTTTCAGCACGTAGGCATCTTGCCCGATTTGGTTTTTATCGCGACGATGTCTTTAAAACGCTGGAGGTCTTGAGCGGCGGAGAGACAGTACGGCTGCGTTTGCTGGAAATCATGCTTCATGGATGCAACTGGTTACTTCTTGATGAACCGACCAACCATCTTGATATTATGAGCATGGAAATCATTGAAGATGCTTTGAAACAGTTTCGGGGAACACTTCTGGTTGTTTCCCATGATCGCTTGTTCCTGAAGACACTTGGAGTGACGGCTCTTTCAATACAGGAAACAGATAATCTGAAAGCGGAATAATTTCCGCTTTTAAAAAACCTGTTTTGAGCATGAATACATTACATTCTCAGACAGAAAGCGGATCAACCTGAATGACTTCGATTCCTTGCTTTTCCAGGCTATTCAGGATATCCGCTGGTGCAAAGATGTCGGTAATCAGAATGTCAACCTGGGTGGTTTCAACACTTCGGAAAGGGTAGCGGGCTCCTATCTTTCGGTAATCGGCAACAATAATCCGTAATCCGTTGGTATTCTCCATGAATAAATTATTTACTTTCGCTTCATGGAAACTTTCGGTAGTAACGCCATGGACTGGATGAATGCCATTGCATCCCATAATACAAATACTTCCGGTGATCTTGGAAATTGTATTGATTGCGATATCGCCGACCATCGCCTCTTTTGGATAGCGTATTTCTCCTCCTGAAAGAACCAGGGTTGTCGAATCTTCTTTTTTCAGGTAGATCGCACTTACGTTATTCGTGATGATGGTTGTGGTCAGATCTCTCAGATAGTTCAGAATAAAAATTGCAGTTTCACTGGAGTTGATAAAGATAATGTCATGATTATTGATGTAACTGCTGGCGACCTTTGCCAGAGCTAACCGGATTCGGGTGATTTCCGGGGCTTCCTTGGATATCGCAGAGACTGGCTGGATATGGGCACCGCCATGTGTCCGCTTCAGCTTGCCCATATCTTCCAAAAGCCGGAGATCACGGCGGATTGTTGCTTTTGAAACACCATAAAGGACAGCGAGATCGTCAACTCGTATCGATTCAGCTGTTTCCATACAGGTCATGATTGCCTGCTGGCGTTTTTTAACGTTCTTTAAGGCATTTTTCATGGGCACCTCATTTTAGATATCTTTATTTTATGTCCATATAATCATAAAGTAAATAGAATCAGCTGAAATGAGCGTTAAAACATCAAAACAATCATAACAGATTTGATAAAGCGCTTTCATACAAGGTAAAATAAAGATGTCAATAATAAATAGCTGGCCAGCATTTCGATTGAAACCGTATTGACAGTATATTCTTCGAGAGGAGGAAGCGATTAGATGCCGAATGTAAAGGATATAACAAAAGAGAAGTGGTTGGTAAGTTCATTTCCAGAGTGGGGAACTTACCTGAATGAGGAAATTAAGAAAACGGTCGTTGAACCTGGGACCTTCGCCATGTGGTGGATCGGGTGCATGGGTCTATGGCTTAAAACGGAAGCGAATACCAACATCTGTATGGATTTGTGGTTCGGCAACGGCAAGCGTGATCAGCAGAAAGAGTTCTATGAGCCTGGGCATCAGATGCGTAACATGTCTGGCGGGAAACTGATTCAGCCAAATCTCAGGGTTCAGCCTATCGTCTTGGACCCGTTTACTGAAATTGCGATTTCTGACCTGGATGCAGTGATTGCAACTCATTATCACTCAGATCATATTGATGTCAATTTGATGGCCGCTGTTATGAGATACGGCAAGCCCGACATTCCGTTTATCGGACCTCAGAAGGTTGTTGAGCGCTGGCTATCCTGGGGAATTCCGGAGTCACGTTGCGTTATCGTTAAACCTGGTGATTCAATAACAATCAAGGATATTACACTTCATGCTGAAGATTCCTTTGATCGAACCTGCCTGGTGACTCAGGATCATTATGAGGATGTCCGGGGAAAATTGGTCGACTCCGATAAAGAGATGGCTGAAAAAGCAGTGAACTACATCGTTGAGACATCAGGAGGGACACTCTATCATGCCGGGGATTCTCATTATTCTGTTCGTTTTGTGAAGCACGGGAAGGATTATCCGATTGATGTTGCTGTTGGTGCTTATGGGGAAAATCCAATTGGAGTTTCGGATAAACTGACCAGTATTGATGTATTGCGGATGGCTGAGGCTTTGAAGGCCAAGGTCGTGATTCCGTTGCATTATGATATCTGGTCCAACATGATGGCGGATCCTAAAGAAATTCTGGCCCTCTACGATATGCGCAAATACCGTCTTGAGTACAAGTTCACGCCTTTTATCTGGGAAGTTGGCGGCAAATTTGTCTATCCGACGGATAAAGATAAGCGCGAATACCATCATCGCCGCGGCTTTGAAGATGCGTTTGCTGAAGATCCGAATGTACCCTATAAATCAATTCTGTAAAGGAGCACGTTATGATTCTTCAAGAGATCATTGACCGCCATTTATACCAATTCATTGATATGCCTGTCGCTTCTTGGGAAGAGGCGATACGGATTAGCTGTAAACCTTTGCAAAACCAGAAGATAGTGGATCAGGGGTTTCCGGACCGGCTTATCGAGAGTGTTCAAAACTATGGTCCGTATATCGTGATCTTGCCAAATCTTGCGATTCCTCATACAACCCAGAATGCTGAGGGTGTCTTTGATACGGCAATTGCTTTGACCCGGTTCAGTGAACCGATTGTGTTTGATCCAGAGGATGAAACCAAGAATGCCCAGTTCTTCTTCACTTTGGCTGCAGAGAATGAAACCAAGCATCTGGAGAATATGGCAAGCCTGTTCCAGATTTTATCAGAGGGTGATACGTTGGCATGGGTAATGGCTATTCAGAACGAGAAAGATTTATATGCATGTGTTGATCGAATGACATCACTTACAGAAGGAGAGGAGGAATCTTTATGAGTGATATTCTACAAAAGACGATGCAGATTATCGTCGAAGAAATCTTAAAACAGCCGTATTTTATCATTGGTATTACTGTGGCACTTGGGTACACCATTCTTAAGAAGAAATGGTATGAAGTTGTTTCCGGCTTTATTCGTGCGGTTGTCGGCTACATGATTCTGCAGGTTGGTTCAGGGGGGCTTTCGGGCGTAGCCAATCCATTTATCGATGGCTTGAAATCACTGAACAGCCAGTTGACCCACACGGTTATTCTGGATACGTATACAACCCAATCCACGATTGAACAATGGGTGGGGAGTCTGGTCAGTGCCGTATACGTCGTTATGATATGTGCCTTTGTCATGAACATCATTTTGGTTGCCTTGTCGAAGTACACCAAACTCAGAGCAATCTTTACAACCGGTCATGTGCAGATGCAACAGGCCTTTCTAGGGTTCTTTATTATTTCTTGGGGATTCAAAATCAGTTTCCCGACAACAGAAATACCGATGGCGGTTTATGTTGCGGCAGGATTGATCCTGGGCTTGTATTGGGCAGTCGGAGGTAATCTGACACTGAAACCTACGCAGGAACTTACCGATGGTGCCGGATTCAGTATTGCTCACCAGCAGATGTTTTCCATTGCATTATTGGATATTATCGGCAATAAAGTCCAGAAGAGCGGACGGAAAATCAAGAAACTCGAGAATATCAAGTTCCCTGGCTGGCTCTCCATCTTCAATGACTCCATGGTTGCGACAACATTTATCATGACCGTGTTCTTTGGGACAATTGCTGTTATTGTCGCATGGATCAACCCGGCCTATTGGCAGGAAGCTGCACCTGTTTTGGATAAGATATCAGGCTATCAGCAAAACGTTGTCTTCTATGTCTTCAAGCTGATTTGTTCATTTGCAGTCTATCTGGCAATTCTCCAGCTTGGCGTCCGCACCTTTGTTACGGAATTGACCAATGCTTTCCAAGGGATTTCTGAAAAATTGCTGCCGAATGCCGTGCCTGCTGTCGATTGCGCCGTTGCCTACGGTTTCGGAAGCCAGAATGCGATTACCTTTGGGTTTATCGCAGGAGCTATCGGCCAGGTTGTCGGTACGATTCTTTTGATTGTAACCGGCGGTTTCGGCTTGGGAATTCTCGTAATTACGATGTTCGTCCCGATTTTCTTTGATAATGCGACTATCGGTGTTTTCGCCAATACAAAACTTGGTGTTGTCGGAACCTTTGTTGCTCCGTTTATCAATGGACTTCTCCAGATTATCCTGTCTGTTTTCTGGGCGAGCCTGTTTGGATTAACCACCGGATTTGTCGATGGTGTTGCCAGCGGTTCCGGGGCATGGATGGCTATGAATGACTGGATTACAGTATGGCCTGTCTTCGGAATGATTATCCGCTACTTACCGTATGTCGGAGTTCTGGTTGTTGTGTTAATCCTGATTGCGATTCCGCAGATCCAATACTACGCTGGTCACAAGAAGGAAGACCGTGAGGACTATTGGCTGCAGGTCAAAGATTGGGAAGCTTATAAAGCAAAGCATATTACCCCATATCAGATGGGTGAATAATGATGCAGTGATCGCGCCTAGTCTTTCGAGGCGGGTCACAGATAAAGAAAGGATGTATCGATATGATTAAAATACTCTGTGCCTGTGCTTCTGGTTCAGGATCGTCACTCTTGATGGAAATGGCCTGCAAGAAAGCATTGAAAAGTCTGGGGCTTGCGGATAGTGATATGACCGTCCAGCATTGCCCTCTAGGTGAAGCAAAAGGACAATATAAGGCCTATGATGCGTTATTGGTCGGCAAGAACTTTGCGGATAGCCAGGATTTCCGGAAAATTGCGGAAACAGGATTTCCGGTTCTAGGAGTCAAGAACATGATGAGCCAGACTGAAATCGCGGAGGCGATCAAAGCTTCAGGAATTCTTGTGTAATCCATCCGTTGAAAAGAGGTGCCAATGATGAAAAAACTGCTGCACAACTCCGTTTTTAGAATTCTGATTGTCTTGGCGGGGAACTTCTGTCTGTTCTACTTTCTAC
>CALNCD010000110.1 GCA_937874965.1 uncultured Erysipelotrichaceae bacterium
GGAATCAAGTGCTTTACGCATGAAGGCGTGAAGATTTCCGAAAGTCTTGAGAACCGCATTGAGCAGTTCATTGACGGAGAAGTTCAGGTCACCCGTTCAGCTAATGAGGAAATCGGGAAAGTCTTCTCCTACGAGAAGGGTATTGCCCATTATGAAGCTTATCTGAAATCATTGTTTTCGTTTTCGTTGAAAGGGAAGAAGATTGTTCTGGACTGTGCAAATGGCTCTGCCGTCCGCTCTGCTAAGCATGTCTTTGAATCCTTTGGAGCATCACTGTTGGTGATCAATGATCGCCCGGACGGGTTGAATGTCAACACACTCTGCGGATCGACTCATCCTGAGCAGATGATTCAGGCTGTTCTGGACAATAAAGCCGATATGGGTTTTGCTTTTGATGGGGATGCTGACCGATGTATTGCGTGCGATCATCTGGGAAATCTTGTGGATGGGGATAAGACTCTCTATGCTTGCGGTTTATACATGAAAGAACAGGGTCGTCTGGCGAAGAATACAATTGTGACGACTGTTATGGCTAACCTTGGGTTGTATAAGCTCTTTGAAAGCATCGGCATTCATACGGAAATGACCCAGGTCGGAGATAAGTATGTCTATCAGAAGATGGTTGAAGGCCGCTATTCCCTGGGCGGTGAACAGAGCGGTCATATTATTTTCAAAGAACACGCGACGACTGGAGATGGCTTGCTGACTGCCTTGAAGCTGAGTGAAGCATGCGTGATGAAATCTTCCAGTCTTTATGACCTTACGAAAGAACTGATTATATACCCGCAATTGTTGAAAAACGTGAAAGTGAACGATAAGAAGAGTGCTTTGGAGAGTCTTGCCCTTCAATCCGTAGTTGATACCGTGGCTGGAGAATTGGGGGATAATGGCCGGATACTGGTCCGTCCTTCAGGAACAGAACCTCTGGTTCGCGTCATGGTTGAAGCCGAGAACGAAGCCTTGTGTACACAGTATGTCAACCAGGTGGTTGATGTCATTGTTTCTGCAGGATTATAGATAGCCATTGGCTGTCTTTTTTTAAGGATGAAATGAAGCTGGCTGTGTGGTATTTTGTTTCTGTCTTTTTTAACGTATAATAGTGAAAAGAGGTCATCTATGAAAAAAGTAATTTGCATTGTTGAAGATGAAAAAGATCTCAATGAACTGTGCCGCAGCTATCTTGAGAAAGAAGGGTATGAAGTGCGTTCCTACTATACCTTTGAACAAGCCAACGCTCATGTCGAAGATGATGATGTTCATCTGTGGATCCTGGATATCATGCTGGATGATCGAAGCGGGTTTGATTTAATTGAAACCATCAAGCTGAAGTCACCGCAGACACCGGTTATTTTCATGTCTGCCCGGGATAAGGAATTTGATCGCATTATCGGACTCGAAAAAGGCAGTGATGATTACATCACCAAGCCGTTCTCGCCCAAGGAACTTGTCTTGCGTGTCAATAACATCATCCGTCGTGTCTATAAGCAGGATGATGGCCGTATGGTCGTCGATGGCTATGAAGTGGACGAAAATCAGCGCAAGGCCTTGCTTGACGGTCTTGACCTGGATTTGACGACCAAGGAATTTGATTTGTTGATGTTCTTTATCAAAAACCGGGGGATTGCCTTCAGCCGTGAACAGATTCTAAGTAAAGTCTGGGAGGAAAACTATTTTGGTTCGGATCGGGCTGTTGACGATACGCTGCGTCGATTACGGCGGAAGATGCCGAATCTAAGCATCAATACCATCTATGGCTATGGCTATCGGCTGGGCTGATGACAAAGCTACGTAACTGGGTCAAGCACCTTACCTTGCCTCAGCAGCTCTCAGCAATCCTATTAGTGACCGTGTCTTTTTTCACTGTCTTTATCTTCGTGTTTCTTTCTGGAAATATTGAGTCATTTGTCAATTCGGAGATGCTTTCTGTCATCCGTCGCAATCAGCAGGCAGCGATTGCGAACTATAAAGAATACGGAACGCTCTTAAGCGGTGAAGAAGACCAGACGATTATTAATGTCATCTATGTGGATCATCATGTGGATAGGCAAGTCGGATTATCATTGCTGACGCCTTCTGTTCAGCAGGAACTCAGCGGCTATACTTTGATGTACGATGAATTGGTTTCCCGGACATCCGATGGGCAATGGTTCAAACTGACTTCCATCGATAGTGAGACTAAGATCATCACCATGGTTTCAAAACCTTTCCAGAACAGTTTCAAGCAGATGCTGCTCGAAGTGGTTTATCTGACATTGCTCGGGATGATCATCATGTTTCTGCTTCTGATTATCTGGGTAGGATTTATCATCCATCCGTTGAATCAGATTCGTCAGTACATCGAGAAAATCCGTAAAGGGGAAGAAGCGACACTTATGGTGGATCGAGGAGATGAAATCGGTGAGCTTGCAACGGCTGTTGTCGAGATGAATGCGGAACTGACTCGCCAAGAAAAGGTCAAACAGGAAATGATCCAGAATATCTCCCATGATCTGAAGACGCCTATCGCAACGATTAAGTCCTACGGTGAGAGCATCAAGGACGGTATCTATCCGTATGAAACATTGGAGAAGAGTGTTGATGTAATTATCGAAAATGCGAATCGTCTTGAGAAGAAAGTCAAAGGGTTATTGATGCTGAATCGGATTGATTACTTGACTTACATGAGTAAAGAAGACGATACGGTTGATATGTATGATGTGGTCTCGAAGGTCATTCTTTCCACCAAGCAGATCCGTTCTGATGTTACCTTGAAAATGAATGAGAAGCATGCGACATTCAAAGGTTCTGAAGAGCCGTGGCGGGTTGTGATTGAAAACCTGATTGAGAATGCTCTGCGTTATGCCAAGTCCGTTATTGAAATCACCATTGACGATGATCGGGTCAGTGTCCGTAATGATGGCAAGCCTCTTGATGATCATGAAATGAAACATCTGTTCACTCCCTATGAAAAAGGCAAGGAAGGCCAATTCGGATTGGGCCTTTCAATAGTCAAGAAAGTCGTCAACAGTTATGGGTATAAGGTTGATGCAGAAAATACAGAAGACGGGGTTATCTTTACATTGCATGGTGATGTCAGGCAGAAACCTCGTAAGCAGCGCGAGCGGCAGAACCGGCGTCCTCGCAAAGAAAAAGGCGTATCAAATTGATATGCCTTTTTAGAGTCTGTCCAGGGCATCGCAGAGCTGATTCAAGGCTTGTGTGAGTGTCGCACGAGGACAGGCAATGTTAATTCGCTGAAAGCCGGAACCACCCTCACCGAATAGAGGGCCATCATCCAGCCAGAGTTTTGCCTGGTGCAGGATAAAGTGGTTCAAGTCACTTATCGCCAATGCCCTGAAGTCAATCCAGACCAGATAGGTAGCTTCCAGAGGGGTTATGATCAGACAGGGGCAGCGTGAAGACAGGAAGCGGCAGAGGTACTGATAATTTCCGTAAAGGTAGTCTTTGAGTTCTTTTAACCATGGTGCACCGTTTTCATAGACGCTTTCGCAAGCGATAAGGCCAGCACCGTTTGGTTGGCTGTATCCGACTCTTTGGACTTCCTGACGAAAACGTTGGCGGATATCGGGATGCTTAATCATGATATTCGAGATCTGGAAGGCAGCGAGATTAAAGGTCTTGGAAGGTGAGGTGCAGATAATCCAGTGGTCAAACGTCTCGTCCACTTTGGCCAGCGGATAATGCGACTGCCCCGAAAAGACCAGATCCATGTGAATCTCGTCTGAGACGACAATGACACCATACTGTTTGGCCAAGGAAACAATTGCTTCTAACTCCGATGGCCGCAGAACCCGGCTCAAGGGATTGTGAGGGTTACAAAGCAACATCATTTTTAGTGAGTGGTTCTCGAAACATTGACGAAGTCCTTCGAAATCCAGTGTATAGGTGCCCGCATCGTTTGTCCACTCAAAGCTGACAACATTCCGATGATTATCCTGAATGACGTCGAAGAAGGGGTAATAGACCGGTGTCAGAATCAAGATGTCATCGCCAACCTCGCTGAAGGCTTTGACAGCAGTTGCAAGGGCGAAGACTACACCCGGCGTCACCGTGATCCATTCAGGATGGATGGTCCATTGATGTTCCGTTTCGAACCAACGGACAATGGATTGGCGATAAGAAGCATCGCTTTCAGTATACCCGAACTGAGCTCTTCTGACATAACTGCTTAAAGCATCAATCACACAGGGAGGGGATGCAAAATCCATCGGGCCGTCCTCGTTCCTGGCTGAAATCGTGTTTAAGGGAGCGGGTATTTTTGCGATCAATCAAAGTATCAAAGCGCATCAAAGGACTCCAGGGCTTGCTTCAAGTCGTCAATCAGATCATCCACATGTTCTATACAGACTGAGAGACGAAGAAAGCGGCGGTTTATGCCGTTTTTCTCGAGGATGAGAGGGTCAACATCCGCATGTGTCTGAGTTATCGGATAGGTGATCAAGGTTTCCACTCCGCCCAGGCTTTCCGCAAATGCGATAAGCTGAAGATGACTGAGGAGGTGAGCGGCTCTGGCTTCCTGATCTACTTCGAAGGATAGCATTGCGCCATGGCCACGGGCTTGGGCACAATGAACAGAATAACCCGGATGATCAGGGTCTCCCAGATAGAAAATGTGCTTGATGGCGTGATGATGCTTCAGATACTGAAAGATAGCTTCCGCATTTTCACTGGCTTGACGCATCCGGATTGCCAATGTCTTGATTCCTCTGAGAATCAGCCAGCTATCAAATGGAGCAAGTCCAGATCCGGTGGTCTTCGCCAGAAAGCGCAGACGTTGCGAGAAGGAAGGATGCTTGGAAACAATGAAGCCGGCCAAGGTGTCGTTGTGTCCGCCCAGGTATTTGGTTGCGCTATGAATCACAAAGTCTGCACCTAAGTCCAAAGGGTTCTGGTAATATGGCGTCAAGAAGGTATTGTCTACGATAACAAGCGTCTGCTGCTGATGCGCGAGTTCGGAAATGCTTTTGATATCAGAGGTTCTCATTAAAGGATTTGTCGGCGTTTCCAGGAAAATGGCCGTTATTGAGTCATTGAGTGCCGCTTCAACCGTATGAATATCCGTGGTGTCAATCGCAATGCACTGAATGCCTCGAGGGGCAAGCAAATGAGTGAAAAAGCGGATTGTGCCTCCGTACAGATCATCACTGACCAGGAGGGTGTCTCCAGGTTTGAAGAGTTCGAAAAGCAAGGTTGTCGCAGCCATGCCTGTTGAAAATGCAAGAGCATCATCGCCGTGTTCAAGGCGATTCACGACCATCTCCAATTCATGTTTGGTTGGATTTTGCAAGCGTGAGTAATCATAGCCGCTCGAGATACCCAAGGCAGGATGCGCATAGGTGGCACTCTGGTAGATCGGCATGGAGATGCTTCCGGTGTTATCTGCCTGTTTCTTCACGTCACTGGAGAGAATACAGAGCGTTTCAATGTGTTATGTCATAAGACCTCCTTTTGATTCAGGGTATCAAGATTATAAGGTGTTTCCTGATAGACATAGTAATTCAGCCAATTGGTAAAGATCAAAGTTCCGTCCGATCGCCAATCAAAACGGGGGACATCCTGCTCATAGAAGGGAGGTGCAATTGATAGTCCCTTCTTTAAATCCCGTCGGTATTCCTGATCGAGTGTTCCTTGATCATATTCCAGATGACCGGTAATGAAGATGTTCCGGTTGTCCTTTGATTTGAAAATTACGGGTCCGGTTTCAGGGCTGGAGACCAGAACCTCAAGATCCGGATGGTGTCTCAGGGCATCTTCATCCAAGACCGCATGACAGGAGTGGGGGATCTTGAGAACGGGATTGATTCCGCGCAGAAGGGCATCTTGCTTTTCCACTGTATGAGAAAAAACCCCGAAACACTTTTGCGTTCGCAGGGTCTTTGGAATCCGATAATCAGTGAATGCACGTGCGAAAGCTCCCCAACAAAGACAAAGCGTTGAGGTTACGTGCGTATTTGCATAGGAAAAGATGGTTTGCAGTTCATCCCAGTAACTGACATCCTGGTATGCAAGCTGTTCCAGCGGAGCTCCTGTGACAATCAGACCATCGAAGTTCTGGTTCTTGATGTGATCGAAGGTCGTATAGAACTCAAACAGATGGCTTTCGGGGGTGTTCTGAGCCTGATGTGTCGCTGGATAAAGGAAAGTCATCGTGACCTGCAAAGGAGAATTGGAGAGCATTCTCAGAATCTGTGTTTCGGTTTCAATCTTTGTCGGCATCAGATTCAACAGTGCAATCTTCAGAGGGCGGATATCCTGGGTCCGTGCTCGTTGGGGTTCCATGACATTGACAAACTCATCGCTGAGAATGGAATATGCGGGGATTGTCTTGGGAATAATAATGGGCATATCGCTAACTCCTTAATCTTTCGGCCATAATTCTTCAGCAATTTCCTTAATCAAGGCAACTTTCTTCCACTGATCGCTTTCACTCAGGATATTGCCCTCTTCGGTCGAGGCGAAACCGCATTGCGGCGATAGGGATAGACGCTCAAGGGGAATAAAGGTGCTGGCTTGCCGGATGCGGGCAATAACGCTCTCCTTTGATTCCAAGGTTCCGTTTTTTGAAGTTACAAGGCCGAGTACAACCTCTTTTTCAGGACTTACTGCCTTTAATGGTTCAAAAGAACCGGAGCGTTCATCATCGAATTCCAGATAGAATGATGAGACGTTTTCATTTGTAAACAGAACATCCGCAACCCGTTGATATCCGCCTTCGAAGGCATGATGGGAATGGTAGTTGCCCCGGCAGACATGGGTTGTGATGACGAGGTCGTCTGGTGCATTATGGATGAGAGCGTTGTTGAGATCAAGGGCTTGTTTCAGAATTGAATCAACTGCGGATTCGTCGATCTCAAGCTTATTCAGAGAATCCGGGCTGAGATAGGCACCCCAGGTGCAGTCGTCGAGCTGCAGAAGACGGCATCCGTTTGCATAGAGGTCCTGGATCACTTGGGTATAGGCGTTCACGATAGCGGCCAGAAGGGTTTCTGTCTCTGGATAGATGGTCTGAGTTGAGATTTGGTTCTCTGGGCGAAGCAATTCGACCAAGAACTGGGCAGGTGCAGGAATTGTCTGTTTTAAGCCTGATCGTCCATTGACATAATCGCGGACAAAGATAAAGTGCTCAACGAAGGGATGATGTTCACCATTGATCGGTCCGCTTAAGCTCGCAGTATCGCTTCGCGTTTCGAGGTCGACAAAGTGATAGCCTTCTTGAAGCAGGCGACGCTCAACCCCGTTGAATCCCCAGAAAAAGTCAGTATGCCAAAGTGCTCTTCGGAATTCACCGTCGGTGATATACGGCAATCCTGCATCAATCTGCTGATCAATGAGTTGACGGATACAGCGGTCCTCAATGGCGGTCAATGCCTCTTTGCTTAGCGTATGTTCTTCGTAGTGCTGTCGGGCCTCTTTCAACTCCTGTGGTCTCAGAAAACTGCCGACGACATCGAAATGCTTGTAATTTGTTCTGCTCATAGTTCCCTCTTTCATGCCGCTTGGCGTACTGGGATTTAAACAAAAAACTCCCATCCCTAAGGATGAGAGTACTCATGTTACCACCTTTTTCCATAGCGGCTTCACAACCGCTACCTCTTCGAGTTCCAGCAAACTCTATCGCAATAACAGGCGATCCTGGCTGAATTTTAGTTTCCCTCGATCCAGCAACTCCAAGTCCATCTTCATCGCATGGCCGAATCTCTGCTTGCACCGTTACAGAGTCTCTGTGATCCGTCCATGGGATTACTCTACTTTTCTTTGTTTTTATTAATTCCATTATAAAGAATGAAATTTGAAAGTCAAGGGAAATTGATCGGCCCGGCCGTTGCTTAGGAAATCTACTTCGTTGGTTCGTCTTCAACGATTCCCTTGGCAGATACCAGCAAAGAGGTCAGGTTCTGAATCTCAGAGGGAACAATAATCTTGGTTGCCTTGCCGTCTGCAACCTTTTCAAAGGTCTCCAGGCTTTTTAGCTTCAGATACTGCTCAGTCGGGTTGGAAGACTTGATAAGTTCAATCCCGCGGGCTTGGGCCTGAAAGATCCGTTCCATTGCCTGTGCTTCACCCTCGGCCTCGGTGATCATCGCTTCTTGCTTGGCCTGAGCTCTAAGGACTGTGGACTCCTTTTCACCCTCTGCAATCAGGATGGCAGAACGCTTCTCACCCTCAGCCCTCAGAATTGCTTCACGGCGTTCACGCTCAGCACGCATCTGCTTTTCCATGGCCTCTTGAATATCACGGGGCGGGAAGATGTTCTTAACTTCGACACGCTGTACTTTAATGCCCCATGAATCGGTGGCTTCATCGAGAATTGTCCTCATCTTGGTATTGATGATATCCCGGGATGTCAATGTCTGATCCAGTTCCAAATCGCCGATAATATTACGCAGCGTCGTTGCGGTCAGGTTTTCAATCGCATTGATTGGATTTTGGACACCATAGGTATAGAGTTTCGGATCTGTGATCTGGAAGTAGATGATGGTATCAATCTGAATTGTGACATTATCTTTGGTAATGACCGGCTGTGGCGCAAAATCCTTGACAATCTCTTTCATGGAGACACGGTCAACAAACGGAAGAATGACGTGCAGCCCTTTATCCAAGGTACGATCATAGGCGCCTAAGCGTTCGATGACATAGTTTTCAGACTGCGGGATAATCTTGACGCAGTACAGCACTATCGCCAGGGCTGCACCGATGATCAGAAGCATAATAATAAGTTGATACAATTCCATAATTTCTCCTCTAGTGAATTTCCTTCACGATTAATTTAACCCCTTCAATGGCCACGACTTCAACCAGTGCTTCAGCAGGGATTGGCTTTTGGTCAATCGAAGCGACAGACCATACTGTTCCGAAGACGTGGGCACTTCCCCATTGGTCAGCACTGACAGCAGTTGTCAGGCGGATATGCTGGCCGATAATCCGGTCAGCATTTGTTGCGATGGTGTTCCCCTTGAGGGCCTTGGCTGCCAGAGGTCTGATCAAGAGAAGCGAAACCACCGAGACGATGCCGAATACAATGGCCTCAAGCAAGAGATTAGGCAGCAGCAGATGCGTCACAAATGCCGCAATAGCACCGATTGCAAACCAGATGGTGATCAGATTTCCAACCGTAATCAGTTCAATGACAATCATGACGAGTGCGATGATTACCCAGAACCACGTATTTATCGAATCCATGTCTCTTCTCCTTTCTCTAAGATGGTGTTCAGATCAAACTCCAGCATTTTCTCCACGTCGTTGAAGTGAGCCATCAATTTAATCCCATGCAATGGCTTGTGAATCAAGGAAGCCAGATAATCGCAAACCGCTTTGTTTGAGATTTTCGCATAGCCTTTGCCAAGGGAAATCTTATGCAGCTGGTCAAGAACGACACGATTGGATTCAATATCCGCTTTGGATACTGGCTTTATCGCAACTTTTAATGTCTTTGGGTCTATGCCGATCAAGCAATAGCGAACATCATTGAAATAGGATGCTGCATTTTGATTGAGCGTGATGTTGTTATCATTAAGCGTTACAATCAAGGCATGGGCATTGCCGGTTATCCATTGATACATAGTATTCCTCCTTTGTTTACATTTTATTCTATATCTTCTATAACTTCAATAGATTTCGCAAAATTAGTTTAACTTCATTCTCTGATAGGCTATACTGGACATGTGAGGTAGCCTATGAAAATCAGTGAATATATCAGCAAAGTTCTTAGTATCTGCAAAATCGGCAAGAAATTCTCGACCGATCCCTATGCATTGGAGAATTATCAGGATTTGGAGACATTAAGTCTGGAAATGCTGCAGGAACAGGTTGATGAGACCATTACCGGAACACTCTATGAGCGCGATATCTACCCGACACCGAACATTTCAGTTCGAACCTTGGTCATTAATGAACTCGGTGAACTCCTGATGGTTCAGGAGAAAGCGGATGGCCTGTGGAGTGTGCCAGGCGGGTGGTGTGATGTCTTTGAATCTTCGTCATCTTCCGCAATCAAGGAAGTTGAACAGGAAGCAGGGGTCACTGTTGAGATCAAACGCCTTCTTGGTCTTTTTTCCCGAGAGAAGTACAAGAACTATGAAAGCATGCTATCGGAATACGTGGTCTATTACCATGGGATACCGTTAAGTCATGACCTTCGTCCGAATCATGAAATTGAACAGGTGCGTTATTTCTCGATTCATGACTTGCCGCCTTTATCCCGTAAAGTGTCCTTAGGTGAGATTACGCGTGCGTATCGGGTCTATCATGAGAACTCAGATACCCAATTTGACTAGAAGTTTGGTATAATGGAGAAGTCAGAATAAGGAGGACATTTAATGGCAACACCACACATTCAGGCTGCATCCGGCGAAATCGCCAAAGTTGTTTTAATGCCTGGAGATCCGCTACGGGCGAAGTTCATTGCGGAAACGTATCTTGAAGATGTTTATCAATTCAACAGCGTTCGGAATATGTTCGGTTTTACCGGAACTTATAAGGGGACGAAGGTTTCAGTTATGGGTTCAGGAATGGGGATGCCGAGCATCGGTATTTATTCGTATGAACTGTATTCCAAGTATGATGTAGAGACGATCATCCGCATCGGAACGGGCGGTGCTTATACGCTGGATACGGATCTGTTTGATGTCGTTTTGGCTGATCAGTGCTATTCCGGATCATCCTATGCCAATGCCGCGTATGGGTATACCGAAGATACCATGCAAGCCAGTGCAGGGGTTAATGAAGCACTCCGTCAGAGTGCAGCGGTACAAGGCAAAGCATTGATTGAAGGATGCATCCACTCCAGTGATGTCTTCTACCATGGAGAACAGGCCGCGCCTAATAAAGTTGAAGCGTATCATTGTCTGGCTGTCGAGATGGAATCCTTTGCTTTATTTGCCAACGCAAAGTACCTTGGCAAACAGGCAGCCTGCTTGATTACTGTTTCTGATTCATTGGTTACCAAGAAAGAGACAACTGCAGACGAGCGCCAAACAGCATTTACCAATATGATGGAAATTGCACTTGGTGCAGCCGTTGAATTATCCAAATAGCCTCCGGCTATTTTTTTTGCAGGCAAATGTCACTGAGAGCAATCGTCATGAATGGCCGGTGTACGGATTTTTTAACTTTATAAGCATATCTGTTTGGTTTTCTGAGAAGTGTGCTACAATATAGATACCCATATAGGGGGGGTATAAATATGAATGATGAACGACAAAAAGCCCTTCGAACATTGCAGACTGCTCAAGGGCAGATTAAGGCAGTGATCACCATGCTGGAAGAGGATCGGTATTGTGTGGATATCGCCAATCAGATTTCCGCAACGCAAGCGCTTTTGAAGCGTGCTAATAAATTGATTCTGAATCAGCATATGAATCATTGTGTCAAACAAGCCATTGAAGATGGCAATTCTCAGGATAAAATCGATGAAGTCCTGAATTTAATTGATCGGATGGTGCAGTAGAATGAGTAAAATCTATACAGTTGAAGGAATGCATTGTGCTTCTTGCAGTGCTGCAGTTGAGCGGGCATTGAATCATGTTGATGGTGTTGAGAAGGCGGAAGTGAATCTGCTGATGAATCAAGCAACCGTGGATGGTGATGTTTCGTTTGATGCTTTGAAGCAGGCTGTTGTTAAAGCGGGATATGATCTGGAAGAACCGGTTCAAACCAAAACGATGAAGTTTGATATTCAGGGTATGAGCTGCGCCTCATGCAGTGCAGCGATTGAGCGTGGCGTAGCCGCCATTCCCGGGGTTGATTCCATTGAGGTTAATCTGCTTATGAATACAGCCGTGGCGAGCTATGATGCTTCCCAAGTGAAGTCAAGTGATATTCTAAGTACGATTGATCGTTTAGGATACCATGGAACCATAGCGGATGAAACGTCTGCAGTTGATGAGACTCTTGAACAGAAAAACCAGCATCGTGAACGCAATCATGTCATTCTGGCGCTTATCTTTGCATTCTTGGTGATGTATATCGCCATGGCACAGATGCTGCCGATCAAGCTCTGGTTGCCGGATAGTATTCATCCCGATAAGAACCCTCTTAATTTCGCATGGATCCAGCTTGTTTTGTCAGTGCCGGTTGTTTATATCGGGCGTCGTTATTATCAGTCCGGCTTAAAGGCATTGTGGCATCGCTCACCGAACATGGATTCTCTGGTGGCAATCGGAACAAGCGCTGCTTTTATCTACAGCATCTATGGGTTGGTCCAGGTTATCCTGGGTGATCATCATGCCATTCATAGCCTGTATTTTGAATCAGGAGCAGTGGTGCTGGCATTGATCATGCTCGGGAAATACTTCGAGTTCATCTCCAAAGGTAAAACAACACAGGCCATCAAAGCCTTGTTGAAGCTGAAACCGAAAACAGCAGTTCTCTGGCGCAACGGGAGTGAACAGGTAATTGATGCGGATGAAATTGTGCTGAAGGATCAGCTGATTATCAAGCCAGGAACTTCTTATCCAGTAGATGGTGTTATTCTGGAAGGAACAACGACCGTGGATGAATCGATGCTGACGGGTGAGAGCTTACCGGTCGATAAGCATGCCGGAGACCATGTCGTCATGGGTTCGATGAATCTGAACGGAAGGGTTATTGTTGAAGCGAATGCAGTGAATGAAAATACAGCCTTGGCGAAGATTATCCAGTTGGTTGAGAATGCACAGGCCCATAAGGCGCCGATTGCGAAACTGGCTGACAAGATCTCGGGTGTCTTTGTTCCAATTGTCATGGGTATTGCTGCAGTGAGTTTCATTGTCTGGATGGCCGCAGGACAATCTTTTGAGTTCAGCATGACAATCTTTGTTACTGTCCTGGTTATTGCTTGTCCATGTGCTTTAGGCTTGGCAACACCGACGGCGATTATGGTAGGTACCGGTCGAGGGGCCCAACTGGGGATTTTCATTAAGTCTGCTGAGACATTGGAAACAGCCGCACATGTGAACATGGTTGTTTTTGACAAAACAGGAACATTGACTCAAGGGAAGATGAAAGTGACAGATGTCAAGGGCATCACTTTGGATGAGCGTTCGTTATTGGAACTTGCAGCCAGTATTGAAGGATATTCCGAGCATCCATTAGCCAAGGCAGTGGTGGAAAAGGCTCAAGAAGAAGGGTTAGAACTGCTTCATGTCCAGGATTTCCTAGCAACCGCCGGCAATGGTGTGAGTGCATCAGTCAATACAAAGCGAGTGGTTATCGGGAATCAGGAAATGATTGCTTCAGTTCAGTCAATTCCTGAGCAGATGCAGACAGAGGCAGAGGAATTATCCAATCAGGGTAAAACGGTGATCTTTGTCGCAGTGGATCAGGAACTGGCAGGGTATCTGGCTATTGCGGATACCTTGAAGGAGGATGCAAAGGCAACTGTTGATAAACTTCATGAACTGAATATTGAAGTGGTGATGCTGACCGGTGATCATCAGAAGACAGCTGAAGCAATTGCGGCCGAAGCGGGAATCAAGCGGGTCTTTGCTCAGGTTAAGCCGGATGAGAAGTCGGCCATTGTCAATCAATTGAAAACTGAGGGTTATCATGTCGCAATGGTTGGTGATGGAATTAATGATGCAGTTGCTCTGGTCAGCAGTGATGTCGGAATTGCTATCGGAAATGGAACTGATGTAGCGATCGAATCCGCAGATGTTATTCTGATGCGTAATAAGCTTGGTGATATTATCAGTGCATTGCGATTAAGCAAGGCAGTGCTTCGTACCATCAAGCAGAATCTGTTCTGGGCATTTGCCTACAACGTCATCGGTATTCCGTTTGCTGCGGGTGTCATCTATGCATTCGGAGGAATTCTGCTGAATCCGATGATTGCCGGATTAGCGATGGCATTAAGTTCAGTCAGTGTAGTTACAAATGCATTGCGTCTAAGACGTTTTAAAGCATAGGTGTGGTATAATGCCACTAAGGAGTGAAGAAGGTATGAAAAAAATTCTGTTTGTCAGCAATATGAATTGCGAGCATTGTGTAAAAAAGATTTCGGAAAAACTCGAGGAAACCAAATTGGATTTTGAAATTGATCTGTCCAAGAAAGCTGTGATCATTGAAGGCAATGCTGACGATGTGTATACAGCCAAGACAAAGATTCAGGAAGCTGGATACAGCGTAGACTAGCCTGGCTAGTCTTTTCTTTTTGCCGGATTTGAGTATAATTGAGTGGAGGCAGGTGATTAGTATGCATTACGAATACAGGACGAGTGGAGTCTGTTCCGTTCAGATCAATATTGATGTGACGGATTCAACAATTGATAATGTCGAGTTCATCCGTGGATGTGCTGGAAATACCAGTGGGATCAGCCGTTTGGTTAAAGGAATGTCCTTAGATGAAGTGATTGATAAACTGCAGGGAACGACCTGCGGCCAACGTCCGACCTCATGTCCGGATCAGCTTTCAAAAGCGTTGTTGGAAATCAAAGCACAGATGGAAATTGAATAGGAGAGTTGTGCTCTTGATCGCAGGAGTTTCACGGAATTTTTAAGAAAAAGTCTTGTCAATTCTATGGGCTTATGATAATATGATAGAGCGCTGTTCTCTCAGTATGGAGATGTACTCAAGTGGCTGAAGAGGAGCCCCTGCTAAGGGTTTAGGTCGGGAAACTGGCGCGGGAGTTCAAATCTCCCCATCTCCGCCAATTTTATTTAAAACATAGCGTATTCATGGTCCGGTGGTGTAGTGGTTAACATGCCTCCCTGTCACGGAGGAGATCGCGGGTTCGATCCCCGTCCGGACCGCCATTTATTATTTGAATTGCAGGTGTAGTTCAATGGTAGAACACAGCCTTGCCAAGGCTGATACGGGGGTTCGATTCCCCTCACCTGCTCCATTAAGATTTTATGGTTCTTGATCATCCGGTATTGGTGGCGAGAAAAGTATATGAAAAGAGACAGATATCAATCAAGCAAATGATTGATTTTTTTTGCTGATCTTATCACTGGAGTTCTTACATAAAAACAGTCTATTTCTGAAATCAGTGCAATCAGGATCACCAAGGCGAATGCGTCCAATGATTTCAATCAAATTATTCGTGCCTTCAATTGCACCGATTAAATAGAGATAACGAAGGAGATTCAGACACTACTCTTTCTAAACATCTAGAGCATCCTCAGTCATTAACATGGGACTCAACAGCATTCCTTAGTAAATATGAAGGTGCAAAGAAATGTCGGAATGGTTCTCTCTGAACGATTACGGGTTGAAATTGATTTCAAAGCTGATCCGAAGGAAATGGCAGGTGTCAATTTGCGGATGATGGAAAAGAAATTCCTCATAACTCTGATTCATATGTCAGAAAAGAAAGTAGCGAAATGCGAGGCCTCTTTAAATTGCGAAGCTGAGTCTGAGAAGCATATTTCTTCAGAATCGGGGTGATTTCAATGAAAAGAAATAAGGAATTATGTAAATTATTTCATCATCAACTGAAAAATATTACATATCTAGGTTGACTTTGGTTTCTGTTATTGTATAATGGCTCTATAAACACAGAGAATTGAAGAGTAGCTTATTCTAACTTTGCAGAGAATTCTAGTTTGGTGCAATAGAACAAGGATGAATTGGTGAACATGGTCAAGGAGTGGTGTAGTGAGCATTGCGAGCTACAACGTCTGCAAACGTTAAATTGCTATGGTATCGCGTAACGCCGTACCTGAGTTGACTAAGTCATAAAAGTGGGTGGTAACACGGTGAACAATCGTCCCAGGTTACCATTTTTTTATTTTCTGGGTTTAGAGAGGACATTAAGGAGGAAAGAAAATGTCAGAAGTGAAGCATGAAAAGGAAACATTTAAGTCTATATTCCTAAAGTGGGTGATTGGTCGTTGGAGCACTGCAACCGTGGTTGGCGTTGCAATTGGAGCAGCATTGTTCGGTGTCTTGATGAATTATGGGGGGATAACAATTTTTACGAATACAAAGCTGTCAACTGCTTATATTATTCCTGTCATTGTGGGAGGATTATTCGGGGCAGGTCCAGCGTTGCTAGTTGGGTTTTTGGGAAACGTTTTTGCTGATTTCATTGGTGGCTGGGGATATTGGTTTGATTGGTCCATCGGAAATGGCATCGCAAGTTTCTTTATTGGCTTATTGCCATTATATGGTGCCCGAATTCAAGAGGGGATATTTACTGTTAAACAGGCTGTTATTTTCGCAATTGTTTCTGTATTGGGCCTAGCGTTGGCGTTCGGCGTAGTGACTCCGATTTTCACCTTGTTGATTCAAGGCGGAGAATTGACCATCACCTATGCACAGGCATATGCAGCAGTTGCTTCCAATGCCGCAGTGATCATCATTGTTGGAATTCCCCTCTTGTTTATCATTGCAAGTCGAAATAAGCGTAAGCAAAATCTTGTTGAAGAATAGTCATGAAACAGTCAATGGTGTCGTTTCAAGACTTTAGTTTCCAATATAAATCTCAACAGACCGAGACATTAAAACACATAAATCTTGAAATCTATGAAGGGGAAAAAGTACTGATTCTTGGTCCAAGCGGGAGCGGAAAGTCTACCTTAGGGTACTGCATCAATGGATTAATTCCAAATCAGTACCCAGGTACAATTCAAGGGAGCTGCACGGTAAAAGGGAAAGATATTCGGACAACTCGAATTTTTGACCTTTCAAAAATAGTTGGATCAGTCCTTCAGGATAGTGATGCGCAATTTGTTGGATTGAATGTGGCGGAAGACATCGCATTTGCTTTAGAAAATCAAGCAGTTCCAAGAGAAGAAATGAAAAATCGAGTGCATGAAGCTGCTCGCATTGTGAATCTGACCGAGTTCTTAAATGCGTTTCCTTCGGATTTAAGTGGAGGGCAAAAACAACGTGTCTCCGTTGCAGGGGTTCTGCATGGGGCGATTGATCTTTTATTATTTGATGAACCACTTGCATCCTTGGATCCCCACATGGGTGAAGTAATGATTGAATTAATTGATACGTTAAACAAGGCCCATCATAAAACAGTTGTCATGATTGAGCATCGTCTTGAAGATGTCCTGCATAGAGATGTTGACCGTGTCATCCTAATGGATAAAGGGGAAATTATATTCAACGGAACAGCAGATGGACTGATTGTTTCTGGTCTGCTTATCAAGCATGGAATTCGTGAACCGCTCTATATCAGTGCCATTCGCCAATTCTTTCGTGGGCTTTCGCAGACAGAACATCTTACGTCATTGAAGACGATTGACTTGGCTGAATTGAAAAAGGCTCCTCTAAAGATTCATGGTTTCAAACCCATCGATGCTCAAAAAAAACCGCTCATTGAACTGCATGGAATAAAGTTTTCGTATGATGCACCTCTTATTGATATCGATCTTCTAACCATATCTCGAGGAGAAAAAATCAGTATCATCGGTGAAAACGGAGCTGGAAAAACGACGTTAGCCCGCCTTTTAACTGGGGTAATCCGTCCCCAAGAAGGACGAATTCTCTTAGAAGGTCAGGATACTTCTGTTTTATCCATTCGAGAAATTGCTCAACAGATTGGATATGTAATGCAAAACCCGAATCAAATGCTAGTTAAAAGCTTTCTGTTAGAGGAAGTTTCTGTCGCCCTTGAATTAAACGGTTTTTCAAAAGATGAAATAGAACAGAAAGCTGGCGATGCACTAAGGCTAGCGGGAATTTATACAATGAGAAATTGGCCGATTCAGGCCTTGAGCTATGGTCAGAGAAAAAGATTAACCATTGCGGTGGTACTTGCCCTCAATCCTTCAGTCTTGATTCTGGATGAACCAACAGCAGGTCAGGATTACGCGCATTATCGGGACATAATGAGTTTTGTCGATAATCTAAATAGATCCAATGGAACAACTATTCTCTTTATTACGCATGATTTACACCTTGCGCTTGAATACACTGAACGATCCATTGTTTTAGTGGGTGGGAAAGTCGTTGCAGACCAACCAACGCTTGAGGTTCTTCAAGACAAAGATCTATTAGCAAAAGCAAGCTTGAAGGAAACTTCTATTTTTGAACTGGCAGCTTTATTAGAAGTGGATGTAAATGCTTTTGTCCATCAGTTTATTATTCACGAAAAGGAGCAGAAGGATGAGTAGCCGTCAATTTGTAATTCAATATGTTCCAGGCACACGTTATTTTCAACGTTTAAATGGTCAAACGAAGATAATTTTCTTTGTCGTGGGACTAATTGTCATGATGTCGACATTTGACTTACGAGTTTTGATTCCCGCATTCCTATTCTACTTCATCGTTTTGTTGTCTGTGAAACCAAATTGGAAACAGCTAAAGGGTATTCTTATCTTTATGACACTTATGAATCTTTTGAATATTGTCCTGTTTTTCATTGTTAATCCGCGCATAGGAAACGACATGACGCAGACAACAACTGTCCTATTTCAATTCAATGATTTCTATGTGTTCACTGAAGAGACACTTATATATTTTCTGGCACGGATCTTAAAGATTTTCGGGACACTTCTTATTAGTTTATGGCTCATTACCTCAATAACACCTAGTGAGCTTGCCAGTGGTTTGTATCGGTGCAAAGTGCCGTATAAAATCTGTACAGTCGTTTCATTAGGATTTCGCTATATGCCGGATATTCTTCGCGAGTTCCGGATGATCAAGGAATCAATGCAGATGCGAGGGGTTGAATTGAACAAGAAGAAAACCGGCTTGATCCAGCGCATTAAACAAAATGGAATGATACTGGTGCCCCTCGTACTCGTTTCATTTGATAAAGTTGAAACAGTTGCCAGTGCAATGGATCTACGAGGGTATGGGCAGCGAAAGAAACGAACCTACTATAGCGATGCCCCTGCAGCAAGTGATGATTATTTAATTCGCGGTGTGAGTCTTGTATTGCTGATTGGAATGATAGGGTATTTTGTGTTATCAATTCAAGGAAAGGTTCCTCATTTATGGATACCATAATAGACTTTGGGTCAGAAATCGAGACAGTTTTTAACCTTAATGAGCTTCAGAGAATTATCCGGATGGATACCCGATATGACGAGTCCACCATTTCATCAGCGTACCCGTATGGTAAAGCCATCCAAGAGGGGCTCGATTATTTTGAAGAACAGGCGTTGCTCATAGGACTTGCTGTTCAACAATACGGCGGACATGCATTAAGCATTCAGTATGGGGAACAATCTGCTCGAGTTGAGACGGTTTCCCATTTAGATGTCGTTTCTGTGGATAATCAATGGACGCATCCTCCGTTCGCTGCTCACATTGATCAGGATCTTATGTATGGCCGGGGAACACAGGATATGAAAACAGCGTTGTGGCTTCAATGGATTGCTCTTAAAGCGATTCATCAAAAAGGTCTGAAACTCAAAAGAGCCGTTCGTATGGTTATTGGTACAGATGAGGAACGGACGATGGAGGATATGCACTATTATGTCCGACATGCAGGATTACCAGATTTCGCGTATACCCCAGATGGCTCATTTCCTCTTTGCCTAGGTGAAAAAGGGGTAGCATGTATTGAATTAACGAGGGTTATTGAAGGGTCTAAAATTTCGATCCTCAAAACCTATCAATCCTCAAACGTTGTATGTGATCGATTGAGTGTCGGG